>CATMVR010000290.1 GCA_950075905.1 uncultured Persicitalea sp.
CCGAGTAGTACTTGGTTACTCCCTTCATATTCATGGCATCGGAGTAAATCAGCCCCCGGAAACCAAGATCGTCCTGCAACAGACGGGTCACAATGGGCTTCGACAGGGTAGAAGGCAGGTTGGGGGTACTATCGAGCGCCGGTATACTCAAATGCGCTATCATCGTTCCACTCAGACCATTATCTACCAGTACTTTAAACGGATACAGTTCCAGGGAGTCGAGCTGCGCGCGCGATTTTGGGATCATGGGCAGGTCGTAGTGCGAATCTACGCCCGTATCACCATGGCCGGGAAAATGCTTGGCGCTGGTAAGCAAGCCGTGGTACTGCATGCCTTTCATGTAGGCCAACGCTTTCTCGGCTACCCGGTACTTGTTTTCACCAAAGGACCGGAAGTTGATGACCGGGTTGTTGGGATTGTTGTTGATGTCGGCCACAGGGGCAAAGTTGATATGTACACCCAGGCGCCGGGCCTGTTGGGCCAGCTGGGCGCCCATAGTAAAAATCAGATCGTCGTGCCCCTGCATGGCCCCCATGGTCATCTGGTACGGATATCGCACAGTGCTGTCGATGCGCATGGCGAGCCCCCACTCGGCATCCATGGCTACCAGCAAAGGTACTTTGGAAACAGACTGGAACTGGTTGGTGAGCCGGGCCTGCGGCATGGGGCCGCCCTGAAAAAACACCACGCCCCCAATCTTGTTTTCGCGGATGAGTTTGGCTACGAAGGAAGGGTTGCTGTTGGTAGTATCAATCAGCGCGCGCCGGGTATCTGAGGTAGCGGCTACCATAATCAGCTGCGCAATGCGCTCTTCGGGCGTCAGGCTCAGAAAAACCGAATCCACCCAGGCTTTCTGGACCGGATTGAGGTTCAGAAATTCGGGTTTATTTTGCGCGTGAGCGCTGGTAAAAAAGAGCAGGCAAATAGAAAGTGTAAAAAGAATAATGTTTTTTTTCATGACAGAGTAAGAACGAACAAATGGATTGCCAAAGTTTGGAAAATAGTATCAGGTTTGCAAAAGTGGTTGAATCTACTCAGAACGTCGCCAGGCAAAAAAGCTTATGGAAAAAGCAGGCCCAGGAGCAGCCCGCCCAGAATGAGGGCGTAAGGAGGAAGACGGGTAAAGAAAAGCAGCACCAGGGTGGCCAGCACGGTAAGAATGGATACCCAGCTGGCGGCCATCGGCACGAGCAGGGTGGCGGCCGCCGCCAGGGTGAGCCCCACGCTGGTAGCATGTACGCCCTGCAGGGAGGCCCGTACTCCCCGGTATTTTTTGATCTGATCCCAGAAGCGGTACACAAAAAAGATCAGGAAAGTACCCGGTAGGAATATCCCGAAGGTTGCCACGAGGGCCCCGATTATCTGCCCACTGACGCCCTGCGATTGCATAGAGAGGGCACCTACATAGGTAGAAATGGAAAATACCGGCCCGGGTACCACCTGGGTGAGGGCCATACCGGTCAGGAATTCCTCCTGGGTTAGGTAGTGCTTGAACTCCACAAACTCGTTGTAGAGCATCGGGATGAGTACCTGCCCGCCCCCGAATACCAGGCTGCCGTTTCGGTAAAAATTTTCAAACAGGCGCACCGGCAAAGATTTGGTGATGGCGCCTAGCAAAGCGGCTGCTAATAGCACCCCCAGCCAGAGAAAAAAATTGGCCCACTCGATCCGGAGGGGGATTTTTTGCATGACGGGTTCCTTGCCGTAGTTGAGCGAGGCTACCACCCCTCCGGCTACGATCAGGGCGGGGGTCACGAAGGGAGAGGGGTACAGGTAAGCTACTAGGGCCGATAATGAGAGGAGTATCCAGCCCTGCCGGTCGCGCACTACTTTGCGGGCAATCCGGTAGCCGCCGTGCACCAGCAGGGCCACGGCCATGGGGCCCACAAAACGGGCAAAGCCCAGGGAGATATTCTTCTGTTCGAGATAGTAGATGGTAAGCGCGGCCAGGGTCATCAGAATCATGGCCGGCAGCGACCAGATCAGCACTGTGAGGTACGCCAGACTAGGGCCGCCGATTTTGAAACCCAGGGCGGTGATGGTTTGGGTGGAGGTGGGGCCGGGCAGAATCTGGCAGAGCGCCTGCAATTCAAGAAGTTCTTCTTCCGTAAGGTAGCGCCGCTTGATTACCAGCAGATCGAGCATCATGACCAGATGTACCTGAGGACCGCCAAAGGCCGTACACGCCAAAATCAGCACATCTTTCAGGAAAATGATGTAACGAATACGACGCATGCTCGGAGGGGTACGGGGAGGTACTTGTATTTCCAACGGCTTCTATTCCTTTTGACGATCCATACTGGGTGTCAAATTAAAGAAAGTGAATGGAAGTGCAAACTTTAATTTCCTGAGTTTCTGCAAACTTCCATTCACTGGCCCGGATCGTCCTATTTTTTTAGACCCAATTCCCGGAGGCGCTCATCCAAAAACTCCCCGGCGGTCATATCCACGTACATCTTGGGATGCTCCGCGTCAATGCAGCTTTCGAGCGATTTTAGATTCATATCGGCCCGGGGATGCATAAAGAAAGGAATGGAATAGCGGGAGGTTCCCATTTTTTCCCGGGGTGGGTTCACCACCCGGTGAATCGTGGATTTTAGCTTGTGGTTGGTCAGGCGGTCGAGCATATCACCCACGTTGACCACAATCTGGTCGGGCAGAGCCGTAATGGCAATCCAGGTACCGTCGCGGCGCAGTACTTCCAGACCTTCCGCGCTGGCTCCCATAAGCAGCGTGATCAGGTTGATATCACCGTGTGCGGCTGCCCGCACGGCTCCTTCGGGTAGTTCGTCGGGATTGGGGATAGGGAAGTAGTGCAGCGCCCGCAGAATGCTGTCGCCGTTTTTTACTTTATCGTCAAAGTAGTGCTCGGGCAGGCCAAGATACAGCGCCAGGGCTTGCAGCAGGGTTTTGCCGGTATTCTCGAAAGTCCGGTAAACCAGGGTGGTGTAGGCCTCAAACTCAGACATATTTTC
The DNA here is from genome assembly GCA_950075905.1 of uncultured Persicitalea sp. GTDB lineage: Bacteria > Bacteroidota > Bacteroidia > Cytophagales > Spirosomataceae > CATMVR01. The sequence continues at coordinate 2,976 of CATMVR010000290.1, forward strand.
AGGAAACACATTATGAGGCATGTCGCCTTCGGGTTCAGGCTGACCTACGTGGTAAAACTCCTTGAGGTCGGCTACCTTGAAGCCTTTGGCGGTTTCCTTGCCTTTACCGATGTAGCCCCGCTGTCCAAAAAGCTCCTCAAACTCATACTTTTTCTTCTCTTCTTCGGGCAGGCTGAAAAAACGCTTCACCTGCTCGTACAGCTGGGTGCGCATTTCCTCGGTAAGGCCGTGGTTTTTAATGGCCACAAAGCCGATGGTATTGAAAGCCGCGCCAAGGTCGGCCACAAATTGTGCTTTTTTCTCCGGATCTCCCGCCGTGAAGTCGTTCAGGTCCAGCGAGGGTACTTCATTTAACAACTCTTTCTCCATATTCGTATTTTTTTTGCAAAGGTAGAAGACAAACAATTGTTTATGCAACTATTTGATCGGCACAAGCCAGCATATCAAGCCAACCGGGAGTACTCATAAGGTGGATTGTTGGCTTCTTTGGAGCTATTCGGGCATAAAAACGGCTTTATTTTCCTCAAAAAAAGTGCGGGCTGAGGTGTACTCTTTGCCGGTAATGCTCTTGTAGTCATCCGAATAGGTGTCTGTCCAGCCCTGCTTGATGATGTAGTACAATTCCATGAGGGAGTCAACCATCCATTCGGGCAGGTTGTAGCTGAGCAGCCCGGCTTTGATATCTTCCTCGGGCGCATCCACATAGGTAATCTCCCGGCCAAGTACCTCAGACATGATCTGTGCAAGCTCTTCACTGGTGTAGGTAAGGCCGCTCAATTCGTAGGTTTTTCCAAAATGTTCGTCAGAAGTAAGCGCAATGGCGGCCACCTCCCCCAGGTCGGTTACGTCTAGCTGGGCCAGGCGCGCATCGCCCAACGGCAGGTAGTAGGCATTCTGATTTTTGATGGTGTAGCTGTTGGCGCTTATAAAGTTCTGCAAAAAGCTATGGGGACGTAAGATCGTAAAATTGAGCCCGGACTCCTTCACCACGGCTTCGGAAGTGCCGGCCCAGCGCGCCATCATGATGGAGCCGTTGACATCAGCCCCGGCGGCTGTGCTGCGTACGATATGCTTCAGATTGTTTTTACGGGCCGCCTCTACCACCAGTCGGGTTATTTCGTCGGGGTTTTGCATCAGCGGCGTTACCAAAAACACCCGGTCTTTGCCAGCCATGGCCTGGTCCAGGGTTTCGGGCTGGGTAAAGTCAAGAATAACCGGTTCGGCGTAGGCGGCTACTTTCGGAATGTCTTTTTCCGAGCGGATGGCGGCGTATACGTTTACACTTCTGTTTTGGAGATTTTTCAGAACGGCAGTGCCAATAGTACCGGTAGAACCGATGATGAGGATGTTTTCCATGTTGAGTAAATTGTGGTAAGGGGTTAGACGATTTTCAGCCTTCAATTTAGCATTTATCATTAGCTTTACGCCCAATAACAGGTATCTGCCCACAAAAAACTTGAAAAGTGTGGGGTAAAAACATTCATTACCCTCTCTTTGCTCATAAAAACAATGCACATCTTCATTTATACGCTCTTAACTGATTCTTTACGGGAAAGACTCCTGGCGGGAGTTTCCAACCAGCACTCGGTAGTATTCCGGGAAAAATCGGACTCTCCGGAAGAAGCCCGGACAAAATGCCGTCAGGCCGACCTGTTACTCGGAAATCCGCCGCTCGAATGGATGGAAGAGCTGGGCAAGAAACTGGTATTCTGGCAGCTGGACTCGGCGGGTTTTGACAAGTACCGGTCGGTGAAAGTGAGCGGCAAAGCCGCCAATATGGGCGACTGGTTTGCCCGGCCCTGCGCCGAAACCATTGTGGGAGGGCTGGCGGCCTTTTACCGGGGCCTCGATACCCTCACTTTACTAAAACAGAACAAGGAGTGGGTGGGCCACAAGCTACGCCCGCAGCTGCGCCTGCTCGACCGTCAGCGGGTCATTGTGCTGGGTAGTGGTACCATTGGTACGGCTACCCGGGCTATTCTGGAAGGATACCGTTGCTCGGTACAAACCCTGGCCCGCACCTCGCCCGAGGCCGAGCTGCACTCGAAGGAAGAGTTGCTGACCGCCCTGTCTGATGTGGATATTCTGGTAAACACACTACCCGGTACGGCTGATAATTTCGTGGACCGTACGGTGCTGGAAGCCATGAAGCCCGGCAGCGTCTATGCCAACGTGGGGCGGGGGAATACCACCGACGAGCAAGCGCTCATCGAACTACTGAAAAGCGGTCACCTCAGCGGAGCCGTTCTGGATGTGACCGAACTGGAACCCCTGCCGGAAGAAAACCCTCTGTGGGCAATGGACAACGTGCTCCTGACCCAGCATACCGGCGGTGGACAGGCCGATGAAGACGTAGGTAAGGTAGATCTTTTCGTTCGAAACGTGCAGAACCTGGAAGCAGACTCTCCCATTGAAAGTGAAATTGATTTGACCCGAGGCTACTGACAAGTCGTAGCCCGAATACGCTCACTAGTATCATCTTATGGAAATAACCTCATCGATCGCCTCGCGGGTAGTCGATTCCTTCAAAGCCCGCTACGACAGCGAGCCCCGCCTTTTTCGATCTCCCGGCCGCATCAATCTGATCGGCGAGCATACCGATTACAACGGTGGGTTTGTGCTGCCGGCTAGCGTGGATAAGGCCGTTTATTTTGCCATCAGCCCTCTATCAGACGATCTGGTGCAGTTGCAGGCCGTTGATCTCAATGATACCTACGACTTCCGGCTCGGCGACCTTTCCCGGCCCGGGGCGGAGTGGCCCATTTATCAGCTGGCCGTACTGGATCAACTGCAAAAGCACGGTCTGAAAATTGGTGGTTTTCAGGCGTCTTTTGGTAGTGATGTGCCGGTTGGAGCGGGTATGTCCTCGTCGGCGGCGCTGGAATGCTGCCTGCTGTATGCCCTCAACGAGGTGTTTGGGCTGGGACTGAGCCGTCTGGAAATTGTGAAGATGGCCCAAAAGGCCGAGAATGAGTACGTAGGAGTAAACTGCGGCATCATGGATCAATTTGCGTCTGCTTTTGGAAAGTCAGAATCAGTGATCCGGCTGGACTGCCGCTCGCTGGACTATGAGTATTTCCCTTTCCAGATGCAGGAGTACCTGTTGATTCTCTGCGATACCAAAGTGAAGCATTCTCTGGCCGACTCGGCCTACAATACCCGCCGGCGGGAGTGTGAGCAGGGAGTAGCCGTGCTGCAGCAGGATTATCCCGAAATCAAGAGCATGCGGGATGCCACGCCGGAGCTGGTGGAAACCTACAAGGATCGCCTGAGTGCCGACGTGTACAAGCGCTGCAAGTACATGACCGAAGAAATACGACGAGTACAGGAAGCCTGCGAACTCCTGCTGAAAGATGATCTGGTAGGATTTGGCCAGAAAATGTACGCCACCCACGACGGACTGCAGCATGAGTACGAGGGGAGCTGTCCGGAACTGGATTTCCTCGTAGCCCAGACCCGCCACAATGCCGATGTAGCCGGCGCCCGCATGATGGGCGGCGGGTTTGGCGGCTGTACCATCAATCTGGTCAGAAGCGAAGCGGCAGACGACTTTGAGGCTCGTATGAAAAAGGCGTACCGCGAGCAATTTGGCATAGAGTTACCCTGTT
>CATMVR010000291.1 GCA_950075905.1 uncultured Persicitalea sp.
GGCCAAATGAAGTATGTGCGCATCGAATTTGCCGGTATCGCCTTCGAAACTGATAAGGAAATTAACGGCCTCACCTTTGGTGGGGTAGGTTCAGCTACGCAGGTGGACTACGTACAGGTTTCGTACAGCGGCGATGATTCTTTCGAGTGGTTTGGCGGTACCGTTAATGCCAAACACCTGATTTCTTACCGTGGCCTGGACGACGACTTCGATACCGACAATGGATTTAGCGGTATGGTGCAGTATGGCTTGATTATCCGTGATCCCAGTGTAGCCGATCAGGCCGGTGACTCGAATGCCTTTGAGTCTGACAACGATGCCTCAGGCTCGGAAGCTACCCCCAAAACCTCTGCTAAGTTTGCCAACATTACGGCTACCGTAGCTGCCGGTGAACTAAGTTCAAAGTACCGGGCTGCTGCACGCCTGCGTCGTAGCACCGAACTCTCAATTTACAACAGTGTATTCACCGCCGCTTACCCCAAGGGTATTGAGTTGCAGGATAAGGCTGCCGACAATTACAAGGCCGGTAAGCTCAAACTGGAAGGTATCATACTGCAGGGTGCATTGGCTCCTTTCAGTGGAGTGGACCAAACCATTTTTGACGCTGCCGCCAATAAAAACAAAGTGTTTGCAACGGTTGCCGATCTGATGCTCGATGCTACATTCAACAGCATCAGCACCCGCCCTGTGCTGGTTCCCAAAGGTGGGTCGCCCCTGCTGAGCGGTGGCGCTACGCTACCTGCGGGCTTTGACGCCACGGCCTACCGCGGCGCCTTCGGCGCTATCGACTGGACTACCGGCTGGGCCAACTTCGATCCGCAGAATACTACTTACTGATAATCACATACGTCCATACCAGAAAAAGAACTTTAAAATTGGTGTCAGATTGTCGAAAAGCCGGGAGCATTTGCTGCCGGCTTTTTTTGTTCTGAGGTTTTTTTACCGTGAAAAACACAAAATGGTGTAGGGCTTTCACCGGATAGTCCGGGCCCGCAATCCCTTGAATTGTATCATTTTGTGTATCTTTGGGAAGGTCCTAAAAAACGAAAGCACCATGACACAAGCAGAAAAAGAATAATTAAAACAAACCATAAAGGCATTAGCCAAAAGCAACCCTACCCTCCTCCGTGAAATATTTCAGGAGGTAAAGGAGGAATTGATAAAGGAAGATGAGCAATGGTTTGACCAAAAGCTTAAAGAGATCTTCGATGAGTACGAGGACGTATTCCGCGCCCTGGCACGATCGTAGATTATCCTAATGATGGAATATCGTAGCATAAAAGCTCCAAAAAAATCACAAAATCCAGAATATCCCCTTTTGTGCCTAGGCAGACATCTGTCCCTTCGGGGATAGTATAATCCAGTTTTTCGAGAATCTGAGCTTAATCCACCCTCAGAAACCCCAGCGCGTTACCGCTTACTAAAATCTTGTAACTCACCCTAGCATATTTCAATAATTTATCCGTAAATTACTAATCCTAAATCCGTTATGAAACTCCTAAACCGTCACCTCCTATGCGCTTCGATACTCTGCCCCAGATCGAGGATCGCTTCCGTAAGGAAGCCGCCTCCGCCCTAACCCCCTACGCACTGCCCGTACCCGGCGAAGATCTGACCCTGCACGGTACGCTCTTCAAGCCCAACCGTAGCAACTACTACTACCCATCGGAACATAAAAAGGAGCGTATCGTGCTCCACTTTACGGCGGGAAATGTCCGTTCAGACATGATTACGCTTACCCGGCAGAACGTACATATATCGGTTGCTTTTGTCATTGCCCGCGATGGTACTATCTACCAGCTGTTTCCGTCTAAGTATTGGTCGGGGCACCTGGGGGCGGGGGTAGGCAACTCCGGTACCCGCAACGCGCAGGACAAGGCCACGATCGGCATCGAAATCTCTAACTACGGGTACCTCGTACCCCGGGAGGGCCACCTGGAAACCATCTATTCCCGTTTAAAGAATCCGAATACAGGCAAAATTGGTCCTGCGGATGTGTATACTACCCTGGAAAACACAGAAGCCTACGTTAAAATCGACGAACCTTTCCGCGGCCAAAGCTACTACCCTACCTATACTTCCGAGCAATTCGACAGCCTCATCATTCTGCTTCGGTACCTGACCAAAAAATACGACATTCCCCGGCAGTTTTTACCGCCCGACAAACGCTTCGCCTCCACGCAGGATGTGCTGAATTTCAAAGGCATTGTGTCGCACGTCAACTACCGCAGTGGCGGCAAGTGGGACATCGGCCCGGCCTTTGACTGGACTACGGTGATCGGGGGAGTAAAAGCTGAAACCTACACCCCTATCTCGGACAAAAGCCTCACCGCCGCCCGGAGCCTCGAAAACGTACTGACTACGGAAGAGGAAATAGAAGCGCAGTTTCCCACTAGCCGCAACGCCCTGGCTCCCGAAGAGGAAGCTACCGACAACGAAGGCTACAATCCGAACGACTACGAGGAAAAGTCGGTACTGGACGATAACAATCCTACTCCCGCAAAAAAAATATACGCCCTGCTGGTGGGTATCAACAACTACGCCAGGGTAAGTAAACTGGGCGGCTGCCTCAACGACGTGGCGGCCGTCAGAAGGTACCTGGAACGGCATACCGATACCGAGGTACAAATCCAGGAATTGACCGATGAGTCCGCCACCCGGGCCGATATAGCCGACGGCTTCCGGACTTTTCTGAGCCAGGCCGGCAAGGACGATACCGTGCTGTTTTACTACTCAGGCCACGGTACCCGCGAGCAGGCCGACGCCCTCTGGGACGAAACCGACGAGGCCCTGGAATGCCTGGTCTGCTACGACGGCGGCACTACCAAAGCATCTCAGTTTTTGCTTACCGACAAAGAGCTGCGCTACCTGATCCACGAGCTTTCCGAAAAAACCAATGCCCATATCGTCACGATTTTTGACTGCTGCCACTCGGGCGACAATACCCGCAACGGTGCCCTCACCGAAGCGGCCTACGACGAACGCAATGAACGCCGCGTCACCGACCGGGCCGGACGTCCCTTCCCCAAGCGCGACTGGGACGAGTTTCTGTTTAGCGATACTATCAGGAAAAACTCCCTGAACGGCAGGAAACCCGCCGATTTTCTACCCCAGGGTACCCACGTACAGATGGCCGCCTGCGAGTCGGATCAGGTGGCGCTGGAAGTGGCGCGGGAAGGGGTGTTTACCAAAACCCTGCTCAAAATGCTCACCGACAGCGGCGGCAATATCTCGTACAATACCCTCCGCAGCCGCATTCGGCAGTACATGCGGGTGGGCTTTGAGCAAACACCGCGTGTGTACCTGCCGATCAATGCCGACAAGCTATTGAACGCGGGTTTCCTGAACCGCCCCATTGATGCGCAGAAGATGATCTGCGAAGCCACCCGAAACAACAAGCAGGGTTGGCAACTCAATGTGGGAGCCATTCATGGCGTGAAGTCCAACTCCAAAATAACACTGTTTGATCCCAAAGATCCCCAAAAAACCTTTTCTCCCAAAGTACGTGATAAAGGAGTATTTGTGGACTATACCCTGCTCGTTACCACCGGGCTGGATAGCGACACCACCTACAAAGCCGAAGTGGCCGGACTCCTGCAACAGGAGCTGGTACTTGAACTGGAAAACCACGACGGTACGCTCAACGAAATGAGCGAGCTCACTGACGAATTACTGAAAAATGCCAGTGGTGGGTTTTCTTTCGGAGGAGAAAGGGAAACAAAGGAGAATGAGAAAGATTCCGGTGAGCCCCAGCTCGCCGACTACACCCTGCACGTACGCAGCGGCGAGATGTACCTCACCCGCCCTAACGACCCGTACCGGCCCCTGGTACGCCCAATACTCTACATGAAAGAAGAGGGCAGAAAGGATACTTCGGTGGTGGTGAGCACCTTGCAGCATGTATCGCGCTGGCATTTTATCAAAAATCTGAAAAACGACGATACCTCCTCCAACTTTCCGGCGCAGCCCCTCAGCATTGAACTGATCCGCATACAGGCCGATGGTACCTCGGTACCCATCAACCTCGCCAACGGTACCGCCGAACTGGACTACGAAAAAGTCGGGAACGACTGGAAGGGTACCATTCAGATCAAAGTTACCAATACCACCGACCAGGATCTGTATGTGTGCGCGGCCTACCTCAGCAAGGAATTCCAGTGTTTTCTGGATTTTCTGCCCCAGCGCGTACAGTTGCTGGAAGCTGGTAAATCGTTGCATCTGGGACCAAATGGTAAAGACCGGATAAACCTAAAAATGGGGAGCGTAGAACGGGAGTACAACTGGCCCCACACGGAGGAGGCACTGAAATTTATCATCAGTACCGAAGAATTTGTGGCCGAGGCCCTGACCCTGGAAGAATTGCCTAAGCCGCTAACCACGGCTGACCGAAACAAAGATTTGAATGGTACAACAAGAGGATTTGATACCGAGGAAGAAGATCCCGTTGAGTTCTCCGGCTGGGGTACCCAAACACTCCATCTGATATTTAAAAACCCCGTCTATAACCATATTCCGGCCCAAACGCTGCAAGAACTGCTCGACTGGGACGAAACCGCCTACTTTGCCGCCGGGCTCTACTGCGAGGTAGAACCGGACGCAACCGGGCAGCCGACTATCTGGAAGCTAAAAAAAGGCCTGGTAGTACCTGAGGACGAGAAGGGGCTGATCGATGACTTTAAGCTATGGCTGGGCAATAAGATCGAGACCCGGCAGCGCCGCAAGCGCTACCGCAACCTCAAAAAAGACCCCGGCCGGATGCGCATCGTGGCCGAGGGTGATTCGTGGTTTCAGTATCCCATTATCTTGCAGGATACCCTCGACCAGCTCTACAAGTGCTACGCCGTGTGCAGCTTTGCCGAAGCCGGCGATACGCTGGCCAACTATATCAAGAAAAAGGAATACCTCGATGCCATTGGCGAAGAGGGGGCGCATCTGTTTCTGGTAAGTGGGGGCGGCAATGACGTGCTGGGCGACGAGTTTCAGTTTTTCCTGCGCGAAACCCCTGACCCCGGCGACGACACCCCCAAACGCTATCTGAATGAGAAATTCTTCGACACCATGACCACGCTTTCCGGCCAGTATGATACCATGTTTACCGAGCTGCTGAACCGCTACGATGACCTGCACATCATGGTGCACTGCTACGACTACATCATACCCGTAGATACAGAGGCTACCCCAAAAAAGCAGAGCTGGAGCGGCAAGCACATGATTGCCCGGAAAATAAAACCACAGGCCGAGCGGGAAAAACTGATACACTTCATTCTGGACGAGTTTGCCCAGCGGCTCAGCGATCTGGTCAGCAAGCCGGAGTTCCAGGGAAAGGTCACTTTTGTGGACACCCGCGGGCTGGTAGACCGGCACACCTGGTACGACGAGATTCACCCCACCAACGATGGGTACCAGCTAGTGGGCGACAAGTTTATCGGGGAGATTGAGAAAATACGGGCTCAAAAAAAAAGTCTATTGGTGAGCTGATTCAGCCCGGCGACGTACTGACCCGCATTCAGGTACAGGACTTGATCAGCTATACATCGCCCGCTAAAAGCGGCAGAATCCAGATAGACTGGCGTTCTTTTCAGTTGGAACAAATGACCGAAGCGCTCAGGCAGGACCATCGCTACGTCAGGCATTTTGGGGTAGAAGGCGATGCTCTCGATGATACAAGCCTGCATCTGGTCCCGATTCCGGACCTTATGAGCGCGCCGCCCGCCATGGAATCTGAGCCCCTGGAAGCGGCCCCACCGGAGCTATTTGAAACGATTCGGCCGGAGCCTGCCCCGGAGGCATCAGCCCCCTCCCCCTTCCGGACCGGGCAGCTGGACTACGAAATTCCGGACGTGATGCAGCTACACCAGCCGGTGTTGTGCACCGTGCGCCTGGCAGGTACGGAGGTAGCACCCGAAGACATACGCATCAGCGACATCAGTATTCATGCGGCCATTCAGATTACCAGCGAAATGAGCGTCAGGCTGGTGGATATTTCCAACGGGGTCAATTTCGGAATAGCCGCCATCAGTTCGGAGCGACAGGCGATAAGCGAGAATAGCTTTACCGAATGGAAAATCAGCGTAACGCCGCTCAAAGCGGGTACCTTTTCGCTGTTTTTGCGCATTTCGGCCCACTTTGACGGCAAAACGCAGGATGTGGAGGTACTCCAAAAATCCATCCGGGTCAACGACGACCTGACCAGAAGTCCGGAGGAGATTGCGCGGCAAATCCGAAAAAAGATCGTTTTCCTGGCCGCTGACTCCAAGTCAGGGCTGCTACTGGGGCGGGAGTCGAACAAAATTCGGGAGGAACTGCTGATGTCCACCCAACGCGATGAGTTTCTGTACACGACGATCTTTGAGGTAACGGGCCTGGACTTTTCGCGGACGCTGCTGCGCGAAAAACCTACCATTGTCCATTTTTCGGGACATGGCAATGCCAAAGGAATATTTCTCGTCAATGAGCGGGAAATGCCTCAGTTGGCGTCTACCGAAGCGCTCAAAAAGCTATTTGTAATACTAAATAAGAATTGGATTGTCGTATTTTTGTAGAATGGACTATACAACTAAGATAACAGAAACGGTAGAC
>CATMVR010000292.1 GCA_950075905.1 uncultured Persicitalea sp.
CCGAACGCTACGCCGAACTACGGGAAATGGACGTTATTTTTCAGGTAAACCTACTATCGCTGGGTGGGCAGTACGGAGCCGCCGAAAAAACCATGGCCGAACGGCTAATCCACCAGGGATGGATTGGGGCGGTGGGGACAGACCTGCACCGCGCCAGCCAGTATACTTATTTGCAGAAAGCTGCGCAGACGCCTGAATTTGCGATGCTCGCCGAAGTACCCTTACTGAACCACCTAGTTCACACGCATGAAAAAAAATACTGACAGTGCCCTGCTAGAGCAGTTGCTGAGCAAATCTGAATCCGTTGATTTTCAGAAATTGCTTAAGGTATTCGCCAGCCGCTGGTGGTGGATAGCGATTGCTCTGCTGTTGGCCGCTGGGCTCTGTTTCCTTTACCTCAAACTTGTCACGCCTCAGTATATCGGTACCGTCACGCTGAAGTACCTGGCCAGGCAGTCCGAACTGGACGAGCTCGGCGGCCGGCAGCCTACCTTCGTTTTCAGCAACAATAGTAGTGAGTACCTGACCGAAAAGTATACCGTCCGTTCTCCCGAAGTAGTGCAGAACACCCTCGTCAAGATGGACAACCCTTTTTCCTTTTACCGGATCAAGGATCTGAGGCGTGTGGATGTGTACCCTTTCCGGACGCTGGATCTGGAAATACTCAGCTACGATCCCGGGCAGTACCAGCACGGTACCTTTGTGCTCGATGAGGAGCTGGGCCTCAGCTACCGCACCGGCGACTCCGAAACCGTTCCGCTCAGGCTCATCGGGGCTACCGTCGTCACCCTTCCCGGCTTGCGATTTCGGGTAAAAAGCATCAATACTGCCCCTGGTTACGAATACGAGTTTGAGCTCAATGACCCCAACCGGCTGGTCAATAGCTTTGTAGGGCGCATCAATATGGAAGAAACCGAAGATCAGATGCCCGTCATGAATCTGACCTTTACGCACCACAACGCCGACTACACCAAAGATTTTCTCCGCAAGCTTATCGAAGCCTACCGCGAGTACGATCTCAGCCAGAAGCAGCAGTCCTCCGACCTGACCATTCATTTTATCGAAGATCAGGTAGATATCTACTCCGCCTCGCTTAAAGTAGCCGCGCAGGAGCTGGAACTATTCAAACAGAAAAATCAGTTGCTGGACATTAGCTCTTCGGCCATCGAGATTACCTCCAAAGTACGCGAACTGGAACAGCAGAAAAATGAGCTGGAAATCCAGCGAGCGTACATTGCCATGCTGGAAGACAATATGGGCAAAACCTTCGAAACCGTAGAATACCTTTCCATTGGCCTGGATGGCACTACGGATGCCGTACTGCTGGGGCTCCTGGAACGCTTCAATACGCTCATTACCCAGCGCAAGGGGCTCCTGCTTAAATACAGTCCCAATTCGGCCACGATCAGGAACCTCGACGAGGAGCTGGCCAAGTTTCGTAGCCAGATTTTGGACAATATTGAGCTGCAAGAGCAGAAAAACACCCGTACACTCCGCATTTTGAACGACAACATCGCGCTTTTGCGGAGCCGGTTCAGCCGAATACCTGCCCTGGAAAAAAACTATATCTACCTGCAGAGTAACTTTGAGGTAAATCAAAACATTTACTCCCTGCTCATGAACAAGGAGATCGAGTCTTCCATTGAGCGGGCCGGTATGCTGCCCTCCTTCCGGGTCATTACGCAACTCGATACCGACAAAGTTTCGCCGAAACCCACGCGGGTTATTCTGCTGTTTATGCTGGGTGGCCTGGCCCTGGGGCTGGGGCTGGTGCTACTAGCTCGTAACCTGAACAGCACCTTTTCGGACATCAGTAAGGTAGACCAGCACCCGAATGTCAGCCTGTTGGGTATCGTGCACCATTTTTCAGAAAAAGTTACGGCCACCAAAGAGGACCTGGCGCTTTTTCTCAACGACCGTACCGTGTTTACCGAGTCGCTGAGTGCCCTGCGTACCCGCCTGAATTTTGCCAAATCCCTGCAAAAAAACAGCCCTGCCGACGCGGGCAAACTCATACTGATCACCTCCGAGCGGGCGGGTGAAGGCAAGTCTTTCGTGACAGTAAACCTCGCCCTTTCCCTTACAAAAATTGGCAAGAAAGTACTCGTCATCGGGGCCGACCTCCGAAAATCGCGGGTGCATCTCTACTTCGAATCGGGCCGCTCAACCGGCCTGAGCAACTACTTACAGGCCACCGGCCCCGACATTACGCAGGTTATCCATGCGTCTCCAATCAAAAACCTCGACTACATTCCCGCAGGTTCGGCGCCGTTCAATCCGGGCGAGCTGCTCCAAAAGACGCTGATGGACGACCTCCTGCACTACGGCCGGTCCAACTACGACTACGTGCTGCTCGATACCGCGCCTGTCGGACTAGTGGCGGACAATATTCCACTGCTGAACAAAAGCGATTACGTGCTGTTTATCATCCGGTGGTTGTTTTCCAACGCCGACTCCTACCGGCTGGCCGGACAGCTGGCCGACGAGTACGGCCTGAAAGAGGTAAAAGTGATCGTAAATGATTTTTACCCCGATAACCTGCACAGCAATCTGAACTCGGGCTCAAATTACGGGAGCGGGTACAGTCATTACCAGTACGGGTATGCCTACCAGGACAGCGGGTACTTATCCAAGCCTGTACCCCGCTGGAAAAAAAGGGTAGCAAAACTATTTTCTTTCAAAAAAAGTTAGACTTGCTTGTATGATCCATCCCATTCCTTACGCCAGGCCCCGGGTCATTTCCGAAATCGGCTGCAACCACATGGGGCAGTTTGACATTGCCAAAGAGCTCATCCGGCTATCCAAAGAGTGCAGGGCCGAGTACGCCAAGTTTCAGAAAAGGCACAACCGCGAGCTCCTCACTTCCGACCAGTACGATGCCCCCCACCCCGTACCGTACAACGCCTACGGGCCAAGCTACGGCGCCCACCGCGAGTACCTGGAATTTGACCAGAACCAGCACGCCGAGCTCAAAGCCTACGCCGAGTCTATCGGGATAGGCTATGCCACTTCGGTCTGGGATATTACTTCCGCCCGGGAGATTATCGAGCTAGCCCCCGATTTCATCAAGGTACCTTCGGCCTGTAATGGCCATTTTGAGATGCTGCGCCTCCTGCGCGATACCTACCAGGGCGACGTTCACGTATCGACCGGCATGACCACGCTCGACGAAATAGAGCAGATCGTTGCCTTTTTTGAGGAAACAAATCAGGCCCGACAGCGGCTGGTGGTATACAACTGTACCTCAGGCTATCCGGTGCCTTTTCGGGACATCTGCCTGATGGAAATTGTACGGCTGCAAAATCTGTACGCCGGTCGGATCAAGGAAATCGGCTTTTCGGGACACCACCTGGGCATTGCCGTCGACGTGGCCGCCTACACGCTGGGGGCCGTCTGGATTGAGCGGCATTTTACCAAAGACCGTACCTGGCGCGGCACCGACCACGCGGCCTCGCTGGAAGTACCGGGCCTGCAGAAACTCGTGCGTGACCTGGACCATACCTACGAGGCGCTGACCTATAAGCCGACGGAAATACTGGACATCGAGCGCGTGCAGCGCGACAAACTAAAATACCGCGCCCATTGAAAAATATTCTTGCCATAGTACCCGCCCGCGGAGGGAGCAAGGGCCTGCCCGATAAGAATATCCTGCCCCTGGCGGGGCACCCGCTCATTGCGTACAGCATCAGGGCCGCGCTGGAGGCCCCCAGCATCAGCCGGGTGATTGTCTCGACGGATTCGGAAAAGATTGCGGACATTGCCCGTAGCTACGGCGCTGAGGTACCTTTTCTGCGCCCGGCTGAGTACGCCCAGGATCATAGCCTCGACTACGACGTGTTCAAGCACGCCCTCACCTGGCTGCAGGAGCACGAAAACTACCGGCCCGACCTGGTGGTGCAGCTCCGACCTACCTCGCCGATTCGCTACGTGAAAGACATCGAAACCTGCATTGAGCGGATGGATACCTACCCCCAGGCCGACAGCATCCGCATCATCACGCGGTCGCAGTTTACGCCCTACAAAATGTGGCGGGCTTTTACGGAAGAAGAACCCATGACGCCCCTCCTGACTCTAAAGGGGGTGAAAGACGCCTACAACCAGCCCCGGCAAAGCCTGCCCACCATCTACTGGCAGGTAGGTACCCTTGACGTAGTGAGGCCGGAGGTGATTCTGGAACAGGGCAACATGTCGGGTGACACCATCTTTCCCTACCGGATTGAGCCGGAACGGGCCATCGACATTGACGATATGTACAGTTTTCAGCGGGCCGAAGCGTATCTGCTCGCGCACGACTGCATCAAATTTTAGTGTATGCTACCAAACGATAGTCCGATCCTGGTTTTTGGTGCCGGTTCTATCGGCGAAAGGCACCTCGGTATCCTGCAAAAGCTGGGCTATACTAACCTGTGGGTGTACCGGCAGCGAAATCTGCCCCTCCGTACTACTCTGGACGCCAGCGGTCTGCATATCATTACCGGGCTGGATCAGCTGGGTGGCGTACAACCCAGGGCGGCCATCATCTGCACCCCCACCGCGCAGCACCTGGCCCAGACGCGCTGGTGCGTGCAGCGGGGCATTCCGGTGCTGGTAGAAAAGCCCCTTTCTCACGCTATCGAAGGCCTGGACGAGCTACGACAGGATCTCGCCGCCCGGCCGGGCCTGATTCAGGTAGCCTACATGCTCAGGTACCATCCTTTTTTCCAGACAATAAAAGAAATGACCGCCACCGGCGCGCTGGGCCGTTTGCTGAGTATGCAGACTTACTGGGGCGAGTACCTGCCCGACTGGCACCCCTGGGAAGACTACCGGGAGTCGTACGCGGCGCGGCGGGAGCTGGGCGGTGGGGTGGCGCTTACCCTCAGCCATGATCTGGACCTGGTCAACTGGCTGGCGGGTAACGCCGTAGAGTCGTGGCATACCCTCAAAAATTACAGTTCGGAGCTGGAAATCAACGTCGAGTCCGGGGCCGATGTATCCATTGCCTATACCAATGGGCTGACAGCCCACTGCCACCTCAACTTCCACGAGCGGGTACCACGCCGCTGGTACCGCTTTATTTTTGCCGGGGGCTCCGTGGAGGTAGACTACCTTCGGGCCACCTGGACGCTCGAACGCCCCGGACAGCGGGAAGTGCAGGATATTTCCGCCTCCTTCGAGCGCAACCAGCTCTTTGAAGCCCAAACCCGGGACTTTTTCCAACGGATAAATACTGCTAAATTTACGGACACCTCCACGCACACTCTCGACGAGTCGGAAACGATTTTGAGGATGTGTAGCTGAGGTTTTATGATCCTACATGACACATACAACTTCATCCATTCATGCATCATTATCCGTGGACCACAAGGTGATCCTGATCACGGGGGCCTATGGGCTTATTGGACAAACCATCGCCAAAGCATTTTTGGCGCAAGGGGCCCTTGTGGTGTTGGCCGACCGCGACGAAAGCCGGCGGGAGTCTTTACGGAGTGAACTCACCGCCGACTACGGGGAAGATAGCTTTCTGCTGCAGACGCTTGATATTACGGAAGAAGTCAGCTGCGAGGATGCCATCCGGGCCTCGGTTGATAAATTTGGCCGCCTGGATGTGCTGATCAACAACGCTGCCATCGACGCTAAGTTTGATAAAACCCATACCGCCGCTATCAACCCCAGCCGATTTGAGCACTACCCGGCGGCGCTGCTCCGGCAGTCGGTCGACGTCAATCTAACCGGTACGGTACTCATGACGCAGTATGCCTGTCGTCAGATGCTGGCGCAGGGGGCCGGGCATATTATCAACGTAGCCTCTACGTACTCGCTCGTAGCGCCCAACCAGAGTCTGTACGATTTTGGCAACGATGTGCAGCAGTTCAAACCCATTGACTACATCGCCTCCAAGTCGTTTATTCCCAATTTTACCCGCTATGTGGCTACCTTTTATGCCAAAGAGGGGATTCGCTGCAACGCCATCGTGCCGCATGGCATTCTGAACAACCACGACGAGGCCTTTCTGGCCAATTTTGCCAAACTATCGCCCCTGGGAAGAATGTGCAACCGCGAAGAGCTCATTGGGCCGTTCACTTTTCTGGCCTCGGATGCGTCGAGCTACATGACGGGGTCGGTACTTACCATAGATGGAGGATGGACGGCATGGTAAAAATCAAACTATTTCTGACCGACGTGGACGGAGTCCTCACCGACGGCGGCATGTACTACACCGAAAGCGGCGACGAGTTCAAGAAGTTTAATACCCGCGACGGCATGGGGTTTGAGCTACTACGAAAGGCCGGCATCAAAACCGGCATCATCACTTCCGAAAACACGCAGATGGTGGCCCGCCGCGCCGCCAAGATCAAGGCCGACTACCTCTACCAGGGCCACCGCGACGGCGGCAAGCTGACTGCCGCCCTGGAAATTTGCGAGAAAGAAGGCATTTCCCTGCGCGAGGTAGCCTACATCGGCGACGACCTCAATTGCATCGGGCTTTTGGAAAAAGTAGGCTGGGCGGCTTGCCCGGCCGATGCCGTCGGGGCGGTCAGGGCGATACCCGGCATCATCCAGCTAGCCACCAGGGGGGG
>CATMVR010000293.1 GCA_950075905.1 uncultured Persicitalea sp.
CTCAATTTTACGCTCTTCCGCCCGGTCAATGGCGGCTGCCCCCAGAGGGCCATTGTCGTGGTGAATACAGCCCCCCTTCAAGAGTACCCTCTTTCCGTTGAGCACGAAACCTTCGGTACTACTGAAACGGATGCTACGTATACCAACAGGAGTTTCTACGTGGTCCAGCAGTTGGGTGCCGATGCTGATTTCGGTGATGACTTTGTACAAATGAGGACTTTCCATCGACCAGAGTTGCGGGTTTGGAAGCGTGAGAGTCTGTGTATCGGTTGCAGAGGCGTTCTCCTGCAACACCAGAGTATGCTGGGCCCGGCCTGCGGTTGTGCCATCGGGAGCCTGCAAGGTTGTAGTAACGGTAATGGTACTTTGTGAGGGGTGTTCGTTCATAACCAGCGCTTGTACCTGTACCGTAGCGCTGCTTTCAGATACCTCCGGTGTGGTCACAAACACCCCCCAGGGTGCTAAGTGTACCGGCCCGGTGGCCGTGAGCCATACGTGCCGGTAAATGCCCGAACCACTGTACCAGCGCGAGTTTTTCCCTTCGTTGCGTACCCGTACCGCCAGTACATTTTCCTGCCCGGCGGGTTTGAGATAGGGCGTCAGATCATAGTAGAAAGGCGTGTATCCGTACGGATGGAAACCCAGATGCTGCCCGTTTAGCCACACATCGGCGTTCATATATACGCCGTCGAAGTGAATCGTGATCCGCTTATTTTGCTGGTCTTTGCCGGTAATAAATCTTTTGCGGTACCAGCCGGTTCCACCCACGGCAAACCCAGTGGAGTGCCCTCCGATACTGCTCCTGGCAAATGGACCAGCCACCTGATCCGGCACCTGATTGGGTAAGTCTTCGATACTCCAGTCGTGGGGCAGCTCTACTTTCCGCCAGCTGGCATCGGCGTAGTCGGGCCGCTCGGCGCGGATGGTGCTGTCTTTTACAAAAAGCCAGTTGGTATCAAAAGGAATACTTCGGTTGATAGATAAAGTACCTGATTGAGCAAAGATGCCCAGAGAGATCAGCAGAAAGCAGGCTGTAAGGAGTATTCGTAAGCGCATAGTTTGTCTACTCCTGTGAAGAATAAATAATGGCGTTGCAAAGGATTCTAGCGTAGGTAGGGCCTTCAAAATCGGGGTAAGTGAGTAAGAATTCACATGATACTTTTCGGGTATAAAACTATAAGTCTGGTAGTGCGAGGTACTACCCATGGGCGGATGGGATTTTGAGAGTAAGCAAAAACATCAGGTTAGCTCTCATGAAAAGCGGGAGAGGGGCTTCCTCCTTATGAGGTCCCTCTCCCGCTTTTTTGATACTACTAAAAATTTCATCAAAAGTATCAGGCTTTCACTACTACACCCGTGCGGTCTTCCTCGGTAAAACGATCTACCAGAAATACCAGCAGAAAGCCCAGCGCGGCCAGAGCGATGGCAAGATTCAGAAAGGATGGATTTCCGGTCAGAGATTCGTAATTGCCTGGTAGTACATTTTGCTGTATCAGGGGTTTTAGCTCTCCGTGCCGGTCGGTATAGGTTTCCAGCGTTTGTTTCCAGGGCCATACCTTGTTGAGCGAGCCCACCATGAAGCCAGTTAGCAGCGCTACCGTGAGGCTATGGTACCTGGTAAGTGCCCAGTTGAGTATCCGGGAAAAAGACAGGATACCTACCACGCAGCCCATTACAAAAATCAGAATAGTACTTATTTTCAGATCCTTTACCGCCGTCAGGATGTATTCATACTTGGCCAGCAGCACCAGTAGAAAACTCCCCGAAATACCCGGCAGGATCATGGCGCAGATGGCAATGGCCCCCGATATAAAAACGAACCAGTAAGACTCCGGCGTTTGGGTGGGCGTAGCCACGGTCACGTAGTAGGCAATAAAGGTTCCCAGAAGTGCGGCTATAGCGACACCCGCGTTCCAGCGGTCTATTTTTTTGCCAACCACTACCGCAGAGGCAACGATGAGCCCAAAGAAAAAAGACCAGAGTGGCTCGGGATAATTGGTCAGTAAAAACAGGATGATCCGGGAAAGGGATAACACCGAGAAACCAATGCCCGACAGCAGGGCCAGCAGGAATCCTCCGTTGATATGCTGCCATAGGGCTTTGAGCCGGAAACTGAACAAGAGTTTGGCGGCCTCTGCGTCCACGGAACGAATGGAGTCGAGGAGTTCTGCGTATATGCCGGTAATAAAGGCAATGGTACCCCCGGATACCCCGGGTACTACGTCGGCGGCGCCCATGCCTGCACCTTTTGAAAAGAGTAAGAGGTACTCCTGGGTTGATCGCTTATTCTGCATAGGTAAGTAATAGTGGTTAATTGATTGTGTAATGTTTGTGTTGGATTTTTGATAAATAAATTCAGGCCAGTGAATGAGCCGCCAGTAGCTCGCGCAGGTTTACCTGAACCCGGTCAATAGTCGGGTGGTATTCTATTTCACGCATTTTTTGACTTATGGCATCTTTGAAAAGTAGCTTAACAGTGCCTGGAAAAGTGGGCTGAATGTACCTGGGGCGAATTTCAGTTTTCTAACTCGCCTTTTGAACGCCGCCCCAAATGGCACTGCAAAAGTCTGGAATAGTAAAATACTGTACCAGCCCGATGGATCGGAGACCTATATACACTCAATAAATCAGGCAGATTGATCTGCCATACGTGATGTATTTATGTATTATCAACCTTATCAGGCTGTGAAGCAAAGCAAAAGCAAAGTAGTTTTTGACAAAAAGAAAAACGTCCTGAAGCCACCCGTTGATTGTTTTTCTTACGGGGTAACGCCAGAAATCTGGGGTGTTTTTGACGCAATGTCTCCCGAAGATCGTCGGCTTTGTGTGCTTTTTTTGAAACAGAATGTGGCTGGTATCTGCGAGGAGGCCAGCCTGCCTGAGTTTCAGGACCATCTCCAAAAACTCATTGGTCTGGATAAGGAAATGGAGAGACGAATCGCAGGAATTCTGGTCCGTTTTGTGAAAGCACAGGAAGGTATATCCCGTCAGGAAATAGGCTTTCTCCGAAAACTCTGGGACGAATTCCAACTGGAAAACGAACAAAAGGTAGGAGCACCTATGTAAAGCATTTGTTTGTTCACACCGGATTTACGCGGGTGGTCCTACAACGTCAAACTGTTTGCTCCCTCCTTCAATGCAATCGTTTTGCCTTTCCAGAGTAGTTTGCCGGTAACGGTTTTGGGCAAGTCAATCCGGGCTTTCCATTTTCCGTTTTCTGCCTGATAGCTTACCGATACTTCTCCTTTGGGGTGTGGCATGGTACCGCTGATTTTCTGGATCTGGCCCAGGTGGGGTTCAATTTTTACTTTTGAAAAACCAACGCCATCGCTATCGATGCCCAGGATGGTGCGGTAAAATTCGATGTTTGGACTGGCTCCCCACGCGTGACAGTCAGAACGGGTTTCATCCAGGTCGGAGGTCTCAGCCCAGGTAGTCAGGCCCTGAGCGATGTTTTCCCGCCATTTGTTCAGCCATTTGAGGTAGTCATCTCCTTTGCCAGCCTTAACTAAAGCCTGATGGAGATAGTACTTGAAATAGATAGAAGCCGGGGCCAATGATGTATTTGTAAGTACCTGTTGGGCAACTTCGGCCGCCTGCTGGGGCGTGAAGATTCCCGTCAGAATGGCCAGCGAATTGGCATGCTGGGAAAATACATCTTTCTCGGCCCGATCGGCCAGTAGTTTTTTGGAGGGGTCCCAGTATTTGGCCCAGATTGTTTTTTTGAGTTGATCAATGCGCGTCTGGTATTGCGCAGCCACAGCGGGCATACCTAATTGGGTTTCCAGATCAGCGGCTACCTGATACGCCCACAAGAGTTGCAAATCCAGCACCGCCGAGGTACCATCGGCACTCATGGGGGCCGTGCCCGCCTGCCAGTCTTTGGCCGTTACCCAGTCGGTAAACATCCATTGCGGCACTTTTTTCAGGGACCCATCGGCCTGTTGATAGCCCTGAAAGTAGTCTAGTATCTGCCGCGTTCCGCCGATTTTCTTTTTTACAAAATCCAGATCACTCCCATAGCGGGCGTAGTCGTACAGCATGCCGATGTACCACAACGAAAACGTGGGGATGTACTGCGGGGTATAAGAAGGGTGACGACTCAGCGTAACCCCTTCGGGTTGCCGCGAATAATCCATAAGATTGAGCGCATTCTTAACCAGACGTTCGTCACCGGTATTATACAGCGTAATCAAGGCCTGAATCCGGGCGTCGCCGATGTACTGCAATTGCTCATAGTAAGGACAATCCATGTAGGTATCCATAGCACACAGCCGGGCGGTGCGCCAGCCAATCTCCGCAATTTTGTTAATTTCGCTATTTTGGGCAGTTAGTTGAGCCTTTAATTCAAAGGGGTATCCTGTAAATGTTCCATAGAGGTCATTGATCACCAGGGGTTCGTTGTGTGTGGTAATGGTTACCTGAAGGTACCGGTACGTACGATATGCCAACGCTACAAACTGCTGACGGTCGGTACCGTCAGAAATCAAACTGTCGGTTCGTCCGATCATGGATTTTCCCTGCGTTACGTTCCGGTTCCCCTTTTTCTGGTCACTCCCGTACAGGGCCTCGGCGTATTTGAGGGTAATTGCGGCCTTGTTTCCCCCGCTGAAAATAACAGTTGGGTAGGCATTGGTAAGGTAGGTTTGATCCAGAAGTAATTTGACGACGGAGTTAGCCGGAATGGTAATTGCCGTAGATTGTTGAGGAAATCCTGCCGGAATCTTTACCTCACCTACCTTCTCTACCACCTTTTGCAGACGCTCGTCTTTCATGTCCATCTGAGGTATCAGTGAAGGTACGAGCATCCAGCCATTGGTGGTGCCAAAGGGACCCAGCACGTTTTTGGGCGCTCCGTTGAAGATCTTTTTGGAAGCTGGCCATTGGCTGTCATTAAAATCCATCCCTTGCCATTGTTTGGGATGCGCGGACATCTGGCGAATTTCTCCCGGACCAGCTACATAGTACCCCGGAAAAGTAAATTTCAAGGGAGCATAACTATGGTCACGCACACACTTCCAGGTATCGTCTGTATTGACAGCCGCTTCGGCAGGGGTAGCTCCTTGCAGGATAAAGCCGGTCATGAGCGAAATTTGGGCTTCGGGTCGCCATTGGCCTTCGTTCCACACCTGAGCCGCCAGGGTGTTTTTGCCGATCTTGAGATAAGGGGCAAGGTCCATGGTTTCAAAATTCCAATGACTCAAATCGCCCCGCGCGGGCCCCAGTGAAACCAATTTTCCATTCACAAAAAGCTTGTACCGGTTGTCGGCCGACACATGCACGACAAAGGAGGCTGGTTTGGCGGGTAATTCTACCGACTTGCGAAACAGGTACACGCCGTACCCATCCGGGGTGGCGTCAGGAGCAGTGATCCAGAACGCCGGCCACTGCTTGTCTAGTAGGTCAGGAGCTATTTGTTTAGCCATAACAGTACCTCTCAGAAAGGGAATTGCCAAGAAAATGATGCTTGCCAGCAGTAGTTTTTTAATAGGGGTCATTGTGAGGGTATCAAGTGAATAGTTTGTATGGTACAAAGGTATACCCTAAGGCGCAGAGGGGTATCCTATACTGTAATAGGGTAGGAGAGTGAGTGCTTCGACGGGCGGGACGCCCGTACCACATACTATATCGAATTCAGGTTATTTGTCCTCTGTGAGGTTATCCCAGGCTAGGAAGTTAACTGCTGCGCCTGCTGTTTTATTTGAGATGCAGCTTCTTTGAGCGTATTTTTCAGGTCTTCAAGCATAATGGGCTTAGAGACATAGTAATTCATGCCGGCCTTTAAACAAATTTCCCGGTCACCCTGCATGGCGTTGGCAGTCATGGCTACAATGATCGGCTGCTGGGTTAAATTTTGGCGAATATGCTGCGTAGCTTCCAGGCCATCCATTTCCGGCATTTGAACATCCATCAAAATCACGTCGTAATTCTTTAAATTGAGTAGTTCAAGTACTTCCAGGCCGTTTTGTGCGACATCGGCTAAATACCCCAATTTTTTCAGGATCTGTATAGCGAGCTTTTGATTTAACGCATTATCCTCCGCAATGAGTATGACAAGGGGGTGCTGTTCTGAGAACGTTTCAGAAAGTACCTGAACCGGGGCCGGACTATTGGCTATGTCTCCTTCTGACTTTTGCTGCCGTAACTCCATCTGAACTAGCTTACCGAGCTGTTGGTGCTTAACCGGCTTGGTCATTACTGCTGAAAATAGGTTTGGATAGGCTTTTCGGGTTTCGTCTCCGATAGAGCTAAGGAGCATGATTGGCAACTCAGGTTGTCGTGCTTTGATGGCCTGGGCGAGCTCCACCCCATCCATACCCGGCATTTGCATATCACTGATGACCAGTTGGAAGGGAGCTTCCCTTTCCAGAAGTTCCAGGGCTTCTTTGCCCGATGAAGCCAGCACCGGAACGAGTTTCCACTGTTCCATCTGGGCTTTCAGGATGGTCAGGTTCGTTTTGTTATCGTCAACCACCAGTATCCTTTTCCCTTCGTTGCCTGCCGTATTGAACACAATATACTGGCGGCGGGTCTGGTTGGTGGCGGTGCAGCGGACG
>CATMVR010000294.1 GCA_950075905.1 uncultured Persicitalea sp.
AGTATGTGCTGGCCTATCAAATTTTTACATAAGCAACTGATTTATAGCTATGCAACAAGTCTATTGATTCAAACAGATCAAATACTCAATATAGCATGAATAAAACTAAATATGAGGTACAGAAAGAGTATTTAGATGGGTTAGCAGCTGTAAAGAAAATTAAATGGGGGTTTATTGATGAAAATAATATTGAAATAATTGATCTTAAATATGAAGAAGTCAGAGGTTTTAGTAATGGACTTGCAGCAGTAAAAAGTGAAAAAAAATGGGGGTATATTAATAAAATAGGTCACGTCAATATACCCTATTTATATGACAAAGCTGACGATTTCAATGAGGGGGTAGCGGCAGTAATGAAAAAGATTGATTTAGATATAGAATACTTATATGAAGAAAATTCCGATGATACAAATAGCAACTCTTCTATAAATTCTTGGCATCTTGATGCTTACATGGCATATTTAGAGGGGGAAGACTCATTAAACTATGAAAAGTTTAATGAGTATAAAATAAAATTGACTGAAAAGTGGGGAGTAATTGATACTGAAAATAAAATTATAGTACCCTTTTACTTTGAAAGTATATCTTCATTTAAAAACGGATGTGCATTTGTTTGTAAAGATGGTAATTTTGGATTAATAAATAAGCTAGGGGTAGCAATTACTGAATGTAAGTACTCTTACTATTCCTTTTGTAAGGAAAACAACTTATATCTTGTTTCAATTGGCAATGTAGACACAGATAAAAATAATTGGGGGTTTATTGATAATGATGGCAATGAGGTTCTATCATGTAGTCATAATTATAATATATGCATATATCATGAAGATAAAGCAAGAATATATATTGAAGAATTAGGTTGGGGATTTATAGATACAAATGCAAAAATAATTATTTCATGCCAATATGAATCTGTAAATTCCTTTAGTCAAGGCTTAGCTGCTGCTAAAAAAAATAATAAATGGGGATTTGTAAATACTAGTAATCAGATAGTAATACCATTCGAATACGATGAATGTTTTTGGTTTTATGATGGATTGTCTGTGGTTAAAAATGCAGATAAATATGGATTTATTAATCTTTTAGGAGAAGTCGTTACCCCCATTGAGTATGACAAAGTTGGAAATTTCAAAGAAGGCTATTGTGAAGTTTCAAAAGATGGAAAAATGGGTTTTATTGATAAGAAAGGTGACCTTAAAATTTCAACAAAGTACAAATTTAATTACCAGTCAAATTTTGAAAATGGAATAGCAAAAGTTAATTATTCAAGGAAAAGATATGGCAATAACTACCATGTAGATCAGTTTTATATTGATATTCATGGAACTGAGTATGTTTTTGAAGAATAATATAGAAGGGCTTGGCTTTGTTGCATAGCCCCAGTTACTTATAAGGATCAAGACTTTAGATCGTTGTTCTCAGACCAAATCCTTTTATTATCAAAGCTGACAGCGTTCCAAAACGCTGTCAGCGTTAACAACCTACGCCGAATTCCGCGCCGCGTTGATAATCCCGAACATGGCCCGCATGATGAGCTTGTTCAGCGTTTCTACTTCCATTGTCCGGTTTTCGGGGGCTTCCGAGAGCATCTGCAAAGCATACTGCTGTATAGTGATCAGCGGTAGTACGATTCGCTCCCGGATTTTGATAGATTCCTTGGTAACGATATTGCTATCCAGCAGTTCTTTTTGTCCGGATATTTCCAGGAGCAGCCGTCCCGTCCGCTGGAACTCCTCGTACATCTTATCCCAGAACTCGCGGTAGTCTTCCTCCTCGCGCAGGTATTCGGTAGCAGGAAAAAATGCCTTCGACAACGACTGCATGGAGTTTTCGATCAGGGTTCGGAAAAAGAGTGACTTCTTGTACAGCTTCTTTATTTCGCCCAGCTTGCCCTCCTGCTCCAACCGCTCAATCGCCGAGCCGAAACCATAGAAACCAGGCACGTTCTGCTTCATCTGCGCCCAGGATCCCACAAACGGAATAGCCCGCAAATCTTCAAATTTCAATCCTTCGCCATCGGCGCCGCGTTTGGTAGGACGGCTGCCAATATTGGTTTGTCCATAGAAACGCAGTGGTGTCTTTTTGTCCAGGTACTTCACAAAAGACGGATGGTTTTTCAAATCAAGATACGACTGATAGGCCGCCTCGGCAAGCTCTTCCATCAGGGCTTTGTCGGCCTCGGTGAGCTGCTCGTCTTTGCGACTACCGCTAAACAGGCTGTTTTCCAGGCCCGCCGAAAACAGGCGTTCGAGGTTGTACATGGCCGTAGACACCGTACCGTAGTTGGAGCTGATAGTCTGTCCCTGTACGGTAAGCTGCACTTCCTTGTCCTCGATGTCTTTGCCGAGCGAGGCGTAGAAGTTCTGGTTGTTGCCGCCTCCCCTACCCGGAGGGCCTCCCCGGCCGTCAAAGAAGGTAACCTTGATGCCAAACTCCCGCGATACCTTAGTAAGTTCTTCTTTCGCGCCATAGATCGACCAGTTGGCCCGCAGGTAGCCTCCGTCCTTGGTACCATCCGAGAAGCCCACCATGATGGTCTGATGATTATCGCGGCGGCTCAGGTGCGCCCGGTAGTAAGGGTTTTCGTACAGGATACGCATCACTCCGGCCGAATTGGCCAGGTCGTCCACTGTCTCAAACAAAGGCACAATATCAAGCGTCAGGTGCCCCTCTTCGTTAGCAATCAGGTTTTTGGCCAGGGCTACTACCCCCATCACATCCAGAGCCGTCTGGGAATTACTGATTACGTAGCGGTGGGCACCCGGCACCCCATTTCTTTTCTGAATTTTCTCTATGGTCCTAATCGACCCCAGGATATCCCTGGTCGTTTCATCGGTATAGTCGCCGTCGCGCAGTGGAATATTCAGCGACAGCAGCAGATCTATCTTTTTGGCCTCGTCCCAATTCCGATACTCCTCATACTTCATCAGCGGAATTTTCGATTCCAGCCTTTTCAAGATATCCTCCCAGGCTTTGGTATGCTTGCGACTATCCTGCCGAACGTCCAGGCTGGCGAAAAAGAATCCAAATAGTTTTAGTTTTAGAATAAAGCTATCCAGAATATCTACAAACAACCCCCGGTGCTTTTCTACCAGTACCTGCCGGGCGCTTTGCAGTTCCTCCATGAGTTCGTCGGCGCTGGCATAACCTTCCTCCTCGGGGCCAAAGATGGTGCTATTCATTTTCCGCTCCATGAGCGCAATGGTATCCTCCACGCCCTTAAAAGTCAGGCGGCGTTTGAGTCCCCGAATATCGCGGTAATACCCCCGGAGCAGCGAGTCCCGAAGCTTTTCAGCTACTTTGATAGTGATGTCGGCGTTCACGAAGGGGTTACCGTCCCGGTCGCCGCCGGGCCAGAAGCCCAGCCGAAACACATCGAGAAAGGCCCAGTCGTGGGCTGACATTTCGAGGTTATCAATCAGCTTTTTGAGAATTGCCGGCATGGCTTCGTAAAACACGTTTTCCAGAAACCAGCACAAACTCACCGCTTCGTCGTAGGGTGTAGGCTTGGCGTGATTGATGAAAGCCGTTTTACCAAGTTGCAGAATCAGCTGATTCACCGAAGCAAAGTCGTTCTTCCGAATCGACTCTTCCAGATCGTTGATAATGCCTAGTACCTTGCCGGGATAGAATTGAGTAGGATGCGCCGTGAGCACAATCCTGACGCTGAAATCCTGCAATTTATCCAGCAACTTCTTCCGCATATTCTCCGTATCCAGGCGGTCGGCCAGAAACCGGACCGACCCCTTGCCATCCATTTCGTGGGTCAGGTCAAACGCGGCGTCTTCCACCGAATCAAACAGTACTACCTGCCGCTCTATGTACTGGATAAACGCAAACAGCAGATCCATACGCTGTTTGGGAGTAGCTTCTTCCAGATACTCGTTGAAAAAATGCTCAATGATCTGCCGGGGAGATTTTCCCTCTTCAAAACCCTCCTCACATTTTTGAGTCAGCAAAGGCAGAAGTGATCCCGTCTGGAATACACCCCGATAGGGCAAACTCAGAAAAAGGCTGTTAAAAATATTGTATTTCGTAACAACGGCGTCCTGGAAAATGTGGCTCATGGGAAAGGGGCAAAATTTAATTTCGAATCTGGTTTTACTGGGCAAATATACCCCAAAAAATCGGTTTCAGGCCTTGGGATGGGCCTGTTGGTGCGTTTTTTTGAGTTTCTCGATCGAATTGTGCGTATAAATCTGCGTAGCGGCCAGGCTCGCGTGCCCCAGCAGTTCCTTGATCGCATTCAGATCAGCGCCGCGGTTGAGCAGGTGCGTAGCGTAGGTATGCCGCAGTACGTGGGGGCTTTTCTGAGCAAGCGTTGTTACGGCTGAGAGGTACTTTTTTACCGTACGCTGCACAAAAACCGGGTAGGCGGGTTTTCCGCTATCCGTTAGCAAAAGCACATTGGTTGGCTCTTCGGGTACCCGCAGGCTGAGGTAATGGATCAGGAGCCGGGCCAGCGAAGTAGTAACAGGAATAAGGCGCTCTTTGGCGCGTTTGCCAAATACCCTCACCAGCCGTGCCTCTGCGTCCACGCTGTCGGTTTTCATATCCAGTAATTCCGAAAGGCGCATACCGGTTCCATAGAGCAGTTCCAGCATCACGCGGTCGCGCAAGCCGGGGAAGTCGTCGGTAAATTCTACTCCTTCAAACAACAGCTCCATGGATTTTTCCTCCACAAAAGCTGGAAGCTTACGCTTGGTTTTGAGCGAATTGAGGTTGCGGGTTGGATCATGGGCTATCAATTGCCGACGGCGCAAAAATCCGTAGTACGAGCGTAAGGTAGCCATTTTACGATTCACAGAAGCCGGACTGATGTCTTCTTCCACCAGGCTCACCACCCACGAACGCAGCATGGGGGCCGTGGCAGTTTCGGGGGTGGAGCATTCATACTGAAAGAGCAGATATTTGGAAAATTGATCCAAATCTCCCCCGTAGGCAGTCAGAGTATGTTCGCTTACCCGCTTTTCGTAGCGCAGGTGGTCCAGAAAGGCTGTTATCATAGCCCGAACATACAAAAACAGGCACTCCTTTGCAAGAGTGCCTGTTTTTGTATGCTATATATAGGACGGAAAGGATATACCTTACCCGTGAATATCAGGGCAATACCGATTAATCCCGAAGGACTAATCTTCCAGATGACCGTACGTCTTCTGCTTGTAGATAGCGTTCAATACTTCGTGACGACGCTTTACCGATGGCTTAACGAAAGCCGTCCGGGCGCGCAGCTGACGCATGGTACCAGTTCTTTCAAATTTCTTTTTGTAACGCTTTAAAGCGCGGTCAATGGATTCGTTGTCTTTAACGTTAATAATCAGCATAAGAGCTATATAGAGTTTTTATTGATAATTTTCGGAATTCGGAGTGCAAAGAAAACACAGATTTGTCAGAAAATCAAGCGATAACTATTCCCGAATCTAACTATTTTTGGATTTTAACAAAAGTTCAACCAACGCTGTTCCCACTATTTCATCTTTTCCCTTTCTATGACTGACCGACTGGGTATTATCGATTTGGGCACCAATACGTTTCATTTGCTGATTGTGGAGAAAAACGACCGCCACACAGACGTGCTTTTTCACGTAAGCCGTCCCGCGCGAATCGGCGAGGGTGGCATCAATCAGCAATTGATTACGGAGGCCGCCACGGGCCGCGCCCTGGACGTGCTTCGTTTTTTCCGTGAGCAGCTGGTGCAGCACGGCATTGAGCCCCAGCAAGCGTTTGCTTTTGGCACGAGCGCCATCCGAAATGCCCAAAACAGCGAGGAGTTTTGCGCCACCATCCAACGGGAAACCGGCATCGGCATCCGGGTCATTGACGGCAACGAGGAGGCCCGTTTTATCTATCAGGGTGTAAAAAAAGCTCTGGACCTGGGAGAAGCCCCTACCATGATTGTGGATATTGGCGGGGGGAGCGTGGAGTTTATCATTGGCAATCAGGAGCAGATTTTCTGGCAGCGCAGCTTTGAGATCGGCGGACAGCGCCTGATGGAGAAGTTTATGCGTACTGACCCGCTATCAGAAGCAGATCGCAAGCGGCTATACAACTACTTCGACGAGCAGTTGATTCCCCTCGCCAACGCTGTGCATCAGTACGCCCCCTCCACTCTGGTGGGTTCATCAGGCTCGTTTGATACCCTTGTGGATATGGACTATCACCATCGTACCGGTGCGGGTCCCGAGCCCGGGAAAACGGGCTTCAACCTACCACTGGAAGAGTTTTACCGCAGCTACGAAGCTCTGCTCACCCTTAATCACGACGAGCGTCTGGCGATCCCCGGTATGATTCCGTTGCGGGTCAATATGATCGTGGTAGCCATTTGCCTGATCGAGTACCTGCTGCGCAGATACAGTATCAAACAGATCCGGGTATCCAGCTATGCGTTGAAGGAAGGGGTTTTGGCGGAGTTTTCATAATCTATACGAAGTTCGTGGTACTATGTTCGTGGTTAAAAAAACGACGAACATCGAACCACGAACCAAGAATATTAATAAAATGGCTAACCAGCACGAAATTGCCGTCACCCGTACGGCCCGCTATTTTACTTTGGG
>CATMVR010000295.1 GCA_950075905.1 uncultured Persicitalea sp.
ATGATGCCCCGTAAGGATGGATTTTCGCTCGCCAAAGAGGTACGCATGAGCGGCCGCGATGTACCCATTGTGTTCCTGACCGCCAAATCCATGAAAGAAGATACCATTCAGGGGTTTCGGGTGGGGGCCGACGACTACATCACCAAACCCTTTGACCGGGACGAGCTGCTGCTACGCATCGAGGCCATTTTGCGGCGCTACCGGCGTCAGCCCGCGTCAGAGGCCGAGCAGACGGTGTTTCAGGTAGGTAGCTATACCTTCGACTACGACCATCAGCAGTTGACGCGGGGGCAAGAAACCTCCCGCCTGACGAGTAAGGAGTCGGAGCTGCTGAAACTTTTCTGCCAGAATATCAACCAGCCCATCAGCCGCAGTTTTGCGCTTAAAGTAATCTGGGGCGACGACTCCTACTTCAATGCCCGCAGTATGGACGTATACATTACCAAGCTGCGCAAGCACCTGCGCGAAGACCCTGACGTACAGATCATGAACCTCCACGGGGAGGGCTTTAAGCTCATGGGATAAGGGACAAAAGTTACCTGCCTTGTTTTTGATATCCGCCCCAAATCCCGTACTTTTGGGGGTATTCATCTCCAATAGTCATTCGTAAAAAACTATATTCATGGAAATAGCAGGAACCGTGGTTTCGATACTCCCCGAAGTAAACGGACAAGGAAAAAATGGTACGTGGCGCAAGCAGGAATTCATTCTTGAAACCGAAGGCCAGTATCCCAAAAAAGTATGTATCGCCATGTGGGGTGATAAAATTGACCAGTTTGGTCTGAAAGAAGGCGATGCCGTTGTAGCTTCGGTAGACGTGGAAAGCCGGGAGTACAATCAGCGCTGGTACACCGAGGTAAAAACCTGGAAAGTAGAAAAAGCGGGAGCCGCCACCCAGGCACCCTCCAACGCGCCCGGTGACTTTGGCCCGCCGCCCAACCCGGCCTTTGCGCCCAGCAGCTCAGACGATGATCTGCCGTTTTAAAAAACTCACTGCAACCGGGGAAATCAGCTTCCCCGGTTTTTTTGTTTATATACGTACTATACGTTTTGTCGAAACATTCCGGCCTCAGGCGTGGTTTTAATCACGACAAAGTACCCGTAAACTGTATTATCTTTACACATGGACGTTAATCAAGCGCTAAATTTAGTATCCGATAAGCTTACTGTTTGGGCCAAGGAGTTGATCCGGCTGCTGCCCAATATTGCCCTGGCCGCGGTGATTTTGGTCCTGGGGATTTTTGTCGCTAAGTTTATCAGAAAGATTTCCCTAAAGCTGGTTCGGAGGGTATCCCATTTCGAAACCATCAACTCCCTGTTTTCTTCGGTGGTATATGCCATTTCGCTGGGCGTGGTGTTTTTTGTGGTACTCAGCGTACTCCAACTAGATAAGGCCGTTACCTCTATCCTGGCCGGAGCCGGTATTCTGGGTCTGGCGCTGGCATTTGCCTTTCAGGATATTGCCGCCAACTTCATGTCAGGGGTTTTCCTTTCGTTTCGCCGGCCACTGGCGGTAGGCGATATCGTCAAATCCAATGACCACATGGGCGTAGTGGAAGAGATCAATCTGCGCGACACCATGATCCGTACTTTTCAGGGACAGAGGGTTATTATTCCCAATAAGGATGTGTTTCAGAATACCATCGAAAACTTTACTGTATTGGGGAAGCGCCGCCTGGACTTGTCCGTGGGAGTATCCTACGGGGACGATCTGAGAAAAGTAAAAGATATTACCATCAAAGCCGCCCAAAAAGTGAGCGTACGCTCAATGACGGACGATATTACGCTCTATTTTGAAGAATTCGGCGACAGCTCCATCAATTTCAGCCTCCGTATCTGGCTCAATGCTACCGATCAGCCCACTTTTTTACAGGGCCGGCACGAGGCCATCCTATACATCAAAGAAGCCTACGACGCCAACGACATCATGATTCCGTTCCCGATTCGCACGCTGGATTTTGGGATAAAAGGCGGCGAGAAGCTGTCGGAAATGGATGTCCGCGTCCTGAATGGTGTAAAAAAATAATGTGTAGCCCAGGCGCTACCTCTATTCTGGTGCTGAGCGGGCCAATCTGCCCGCCTGGCACCAGAATTTTTCATTTTCCCCTTCCCTGATAGAGGTTCTTTTATACTTTCATCGTCAGTATAGCTGACAATCATACGCTCAGATATATCCATTCGTTTTGGTATAAATAGCAGCATTCAGGCTTTTACTTCTGATATAACCGGATTCTACCTCCTTCATTACTTATTAGTAGATACAACCCATGTTCAATTTTTCGCGCACCGTATACAGCGTAGCTTCGGCCGGAATTCTTCTCGTAGCGACCTTCTTTCTCGCCGGCAACTCCCATTTTTCCAAAATCGTTACCAGTACCCCCGACTCCCTCCAAATTGGCAGTTTCGTCGAGGCTGATTTTCCATTCATTTCTACGTCCATCGATGCCCGTAAACTAGGGCCGAGCTTTCCCAAAAACAATCAGGCGGCCCGGACACTGGCTATCAAGCTGGGCGACAGTGCATATGTATCTTTCGATACCGACCTGCTGCGGTGGTCGGTAGCCTGGACACGTAAGTTTATGCCCATGAACCTGATGCATCAGGTGTCGTACGATGATTTTTTTAATAAGAGCAACAAACTGGCCACCATTGCCGGAGTACCCCAACTTGCTACGGGCAGCTACGCCGGTTGGGTCACTCTGAAAGGCAACGTTACTACTTTTCCCGCTCCCCCTACTAAACAGGACTGGTTTCCGCTGCCCGCCGCACATGCCCGTTGGAACGGCGTGTATACCCACGGCGACAAGGTGGGCCTGAGCTATACCGTAGGCAGTACGGATGTTCTGGAAATGCCGGGCAGCGTGGAGTTTGACGGACAGACGGCCTTTACCCGTACCTTCAAAATAGGTACTTCGGCCAATGCCCTGGGCCTGGTGCTGGCGGAGGTACCCAACGGTACCAAAGTGCAGCAAAGTGGCCGCTTTGTGTACATCTATCAGGGGGCCAATCAGGATACCGTGACGGCTGTTGGAATCGCCGGGAAGGGAAAAACCACCCTGGCGCCGGGCACTACCGGCCAAAACATTCTGACGGTGCGGGTGGCTCCCTCTCCGCAGGAAAGGGAAGCTACCGTGCTGGTCTGGAAAGGCCCCGCCCGGCTTATCAAACAATTTGAAAAAACGGCCAAAGCCACCAAAATAGCCCTTCCTGACCTGAAAAAGGGCGGCCCCGCCTACTGGAAGCAGGACGTAGTGACGCAAGGCGTACTAGCCCCGGACACCGCGGCCTTCGTCACCGACAAGCTGACCCTGCCCCTCCCCAACCCCTGGAAGCGGAATGTGCGGGTAGCCGATGTATCTTTCTTCAAAGACGGCCGCGCGGCAGTCATTACTTTCGAGGGTGATGTGTGGCTGATCGATGGCATTGACCGTAGCCTGCAAAACCTGCGGTGGAAGCGCTTCGCCTCCGGTATGCACGAAACCATGAGCATCGAGGTAGTCAATGATCAAATCTATGTCTTTGGCCGCGAGGGCATTGTACGGCTGCACGACCTGAACCAGGACGGCGTGGCCGACTTCTACGAGAATTTCTCCAACATTATGTCCCAATCGCCCGAGGGCCGGGAGTGGGCCGGCGACCTGGTACACGCGCCCGACGGCAGCTTCTACGTAGCCAAAGGCGGTAGCCTCAGCAACGGTCCCGGCGTCACACCGCAGGTAGCCAAGGGCTTCCGCAAAGGCTCAGAGCACAACGGCGTGATCCTGCGTATTTCGCCCGATGGCCGGCAGTCGGAGGTGATCGCTACCGGCCTGCGCGGGCCGTACCTAGGTATCCATCCCGAAACCGGCGTACTCACAGCCTCCGATCAGCAGGGTAATTTTGTGCCCTCCTCCCCTATTTACCTCATCAAAAAAGGGGATTATTATGGCGTGAGCCCCACAGTACACCGCACCGACAACCCGGCCATTGCCCCGCCCCTGACCTGGATACCTCACCACGTAGATCAGTCGAGTATCGGGCAAGCCTGGGTGACCAGTACCAAAATGGGCCCGCTGAGCGGCGATCTGGTTCACTTCTCATTCGGACGGCCCGGCCTGTTTCGGGTGCTGATGGATTCTACCTCGCAGGGCATGCAGGGTGGGCTATCCATGATTCACGCCGACTACCCGGCACCTACTTCTAAGGGGGCGGTAAATCCCGCCGACGGCCAACTGTACGCAGGAGGCTTTAACCTGTGGGGCTCCAACTCCAAGGGACTGAGCGCCTTGCTGCGGCTGCGCTATACCGAAAAACCCAGCTACATGGTCAACAAGTTTGAAGCCGGCAAGCAGGGGATCATCCTGCGGTTCGACTCGCCGCTCGATCCGAAGTCAGCCACCAATCCTGACAATTTTCAGGTGAAGCGCTACAACTACCTCCGCACCGAAGAGTATGGTTCCGGGCACTACAAACTGGATGGCTCCACGGGCGAAGAGAAAATACCGGTGTCGGGCAGCTACCTGTCGCCCGACGGCAAGAGCGTGTTTTTACTAGTACCCGAGATGAAGGAAGTGATGCAGATGGAGGTAGCCTACGAGCTTACGGCCCAGGACGGGCATACAGTCAATGACGAGTTCTGGTTTACCATCAACTATCTGGAAGACCTTGCTTCCGCCAAGTACGGCTTTACCAATGTGGACTACAACCTCCTGACAGCCCGCCGGGAAACAGCGAGTAAAGCCGCCGAAGTAGCCTCAGCCGAAAAAGGCAGGGCAGTATTCACCAAAACGGCCTGCGCCGGTTGCCATTCGCAGGGTACCCAAACCAAGGGCATGTACGGACCACCCTTCCAGGGATTATACGGCGCCAAGCGCCCCTTGGAAGATGGTACCACCGTGGTAGCCGATGACGCCTATCTGAAAGAATCTATTTTGAACCCCACGGCCAAGATCGTGAAGGGCTACAACGCCGAAATGCCCTCCTTCCAGGGTATTCTTTCGGATACGGACATTGAGTCGGTGATTCTGTTTGTGAAGTCTTTGGGAGAGAAGAAGTAGGGGTTGATTTGTTTTTACCACAGAGTTAAGAGAGCGGTACGCCGCCCGGTTTTAGCACGGAGTAATCAGAGTCAAGCTCTGTGAAACTCTGTGCTTTTACTCTTTTATAACTCTGTGGTAAAAAAAGGCCGTCACGCATTCAGCCGCTTCACGCCCAGATACAACGGATAACTCACCACCAAAAACAGCAGCGCAAACTGCGAACTGGGCAGATCCTGCACCACGGCCTCTTTGGTCATCTTCACCAAAATTTACTTTGAGACCGGCAGCTTAGTTTTGAAGGTCGGATCATTGGCTATGTGCAATCGAAATTCATGCGCCAAAATATCGGCCAGAAACAGGGGGTCAAATTCCAATGCCTTACAAATCCGGAAAACGGTAGGCATGGTAGGTTTACTCTTGCCACTTTCAATACGCGATATATGAGCCTGATTAATACCTGAAAGCGTTGCTAACTGAGCTTGGGTAATTTTCTTCGCTTCGCGCTGTTCAGCGATGATTTGTGAGAGTGTTTTCATTGGTAGATGGATTCTTCACAGATAACCCGAATTCGTTCAATCATAGAAATTACTCTCAGTAAAAATATGCATAGATAGCATAAAATGCAAACAGCTAGGCATTCAGCCGCTTCACGCCCAGGTACAACGGATAACTCACCACCAGAAACAGCAGCGCAAACTGCGAACTGGGCAGGTCCTGCACCACGGCCCCTACCAGAAAAGCAATAGAAGCAATGAGCATGATGATGGGCAGCACCGGGTAGGAAGGTACCTTCCAGGGACGGGGCAGGTCGGGCTCCTTTTTCCGTAGCGCCAGCAGGGACGCAAAGCCGGAGGTATAGCCCAGCACAAAGAAAAAGGTGGCAATATCCGAGAGCTTTTCGCAGGCTTCTTTTCCGATCAAAATCAACACGATTGCCAAAGCCGCGGTCACAAACATGGCAAACGTAGGCGTGCCACCCCGGTTGACGAGGGTACCCAGCCGCAGAAACAGTCCGTCGCGGCTCATAGAGTACAGCACCCGCGGGTTGAACATCAGCTGGGCGTTGACGATACCGAGAATGGAAATCATCAGAAACAGCGTCACATACTTACCCGAGCGCTCGCCAAAGATCAGCCGCACGGCATCGGCGGCAGCCAGCTTGGAACCCGCCAGCTCGTCCATGGGCAGGATGTACAGAATGGCCAGGTTGCACAGCAGGTAAATGAGGATAATGAGGCTGACGCCGCCGATCATGGAGCGGGGCAGGTTACGGGTGGGGTCGCGGTCTTCTTCGGCAAAGTAGGCCGCCGTATGCCAGCCGTCGTAGGTGTAGAAAATAGCCTGCAACGAAAAAATAACGGGACCGATCCAGCTGCCCGTCTCCGCAATGCGGCTCGTGGTGGAGATGGCCTGCTCAGCCGTGATTTCCTGCCCGTAGGCGAAGCAAAACCCCACAAAGGCAAATAACCCCACGGCCTTCACAAAGCTCATGGCGTTCTGAAACTGACTGGCCAGCGCCAG
>CATMVR010000296.1 GCA_950075905.1 uncultured Persicitalea sp.
CAAACTACTGGCCGATCTGAAAGAGTTTATTGGCGACGAAGATCAGTTTGACGATATTACGGTGCTTACCATTCACTACAAGTCCTGAATTTTAGCGCTGACAGCGTTTCAGAACGCTGTCAGCGCTAAAATTCAGGTATAACTACTCCTCGTTTTCGCCAAAGAGGTGGGACTCGAGGTCTTCGATGCCGCCTTCCTGGGCCACAAAAAGCTCACGAGGCTTACCCGTACGCTGGGGCAGTACCGTCATATAGTTGCGGTACTGCTCGTCGGAGATGATTTCCAGCTGCAGCGCCCGTTTCAGCACCATCGGGAAAGGTACCTTGAAGAAATCGGCGATGTCGGCCGCCAGAAAACCGGGTATCTTGGTAATGCCTTCGTGAAAAAAGCTTTTTACCTCCCCTTCGGGCAGTAGGGTTTTAAAAATAAGCTGCTCGGCCCGTTGGGCCAGTGTATCAGGGTTAGCGTAGGACGAGTACAGTCCCAGAGTAGCCGTAAGCAGGTAGGCATGGTAGAAACGCTCGTTGGCGTCGGCATGCGCGTTGACAAACACCCAGCCCTTCTGCCGGTAAATAGCCGACAGCCCCACAAATATCTCCCCGGCCTGGTGCAGCTGCGCTATTTTGATAACTTCGGGAAACGGCAGCTTCACGTTGAGATGACGCACAATGTCCTGCGCCGAGGAGACATCAGCCACCTCGCCAGCTGGTTCAATGACCCAGCTTCCGTGCATCAGTTCTTCAAAAAGTGAGGTAGCCGCCTGCTGGCTTTCCACCTGCCCCAATGCCAGCACCACCCGGTCGCCCCGAACCGTATAGTCGAGTGGAAGCTGGTTTTTTGAAATTCTCTTCGCCATAACGTTCCCTTTGAGTAACTATCTGAATTTCAAAGATACATCATCAAAACCTTTATGACAATTTTTTTAAATCCGGACAGAAATCCCTCGTTTGGATTATATTTATCCAGGCAGAACCAGTGTTATTTAAAACTACGGGCAAGGTTTCTCAGCGGCGTACCGTCCGCACCATATTCTACTTCCATTTCAGCGTATTTAGGAGCCGCAGGGCGTCTCGCTGGATGAAGTCGATCACCGGAGCCAGTGAGTCGTTTTTGGTGGCTGTGGGGAAGTATATGGCTCCCCGGAGGTAATGCTCGGTACTGTCAGTGACGTAAAATTGCAGGGGACTGGGCACATCACCCTGAATCCGGAAGAGCGTCGCGGTCTTACCCGTTGCCGTCCGGATGGTTTGCTCCTGCACCGCGCTCGCCCGAATCTGATGCTTACCGGCCAGCTTGTAGGCATCGTCGATGAAGTCTTTCAATCGACCGGGATCGTTTTGAACATCCTTATAGGTCAGCTGAATATTGGCATTAAATCGGGGGTAGTAGATAAAAATCCAGTGCTTTTCGGCTATCGCAAACGTATCGGGCAAAATGACCGCCGCCGTGGAGTAGTCAAAAGTATAAGGATGGTCTTCCTGCAAGGTCTGGTACTGCTGAGGCGGAAGCGCCAGACGGTTATAGCCCTTGGGCTTGGGTACATAGTCAGTAGATTCCTTCGAGCCACAGGCACTTAAAAACAAGGTACCCAGCACGGCAAACAGCAGAAAGAGGGAGAATAAACGCGTCATGATAAATGGGTATGAATTCGGGTACGGACGGCTTGACATCCGGTTGCCCTTGTAAACGAAAGGAAGAAAAGTATATTTTGAAAGGTCTGCACACCAGCCTGAAAAAATTCGCGGGAGACCTTTTATAAGGACACCCGCGATATTATCAATCAAAACCAGCTTTCTGCCTACTCCACCGTCACCGATTTGGCCAGGTTGCGGGGCTGATCTACGTTGCGGCCCCGCATCACGGCCACGTGGTACGAGAGCAGCTGCAGCGGTATCACCGACACCAGCGGTATGAGCATATCGTGGGTCTTGGGAATCTCAATCACAAAGTCCACCATTGTCGGTATCAGCGTATCGCCCTCGGTGATGATGGCAATGACCCTCCCCTTGCGCGCTTTCACCTCCTGAATGTTTGACACAATCTTGTCGTACGAGCTGTCCTTGGTAGCCAGAAACACCACCGGCATGTCCTCGTCGATAAGCGCAATGGGCCCGTGCTTCATTTCGGCGGCGGGGTACCCCTCCGCATGGATGTAGGAGATTTCTTTCAGTTTGAGGGCCCCTTCCAGCGCCACGGGAAAATTAAGCCCCCGGCCCAGATAGATGAAATTGCGGGCATAGGTAAATATAAAGGCGATTTCCTTGATCTTGGCTGCATTCTGCAACACCTTCTCTACCTTGTCAGGTATCGTTTCGAGCTCGATCAGCAACTGCCGGTAGTCCTCCTCCGAGATAGTGCCCCGGCTTTTGGCTGCCGCAATGGCCATGATGGCCAGCACGGTTACCTGCGCGGTAAAGGCCTTGGTACTGGCCACGCCAATTTCCGGCCCCGCGTGGGTGTAGGCCCCGGCGTCGGTAGCCCGGGCAATAGACGAACCAACCACGTTGCAGACCCCGAATATGATCGCTCCCTTAGACTTAGCCAGCTCGATGGCCGCCAGCGTATCGGCCGTCTCACCTGATTGCGAAATGGCAATCACGATGTCATTTTCCTTGATGATCGGGTTGCGGTACCTAAACTCCGACGCGTACTCTACCTCCACGTTGATCCGGGCGAGCTCTTCGAAGAGGTACTCGGCCACCAGCCCGGCATGCCAGGAGGTACCGCAGCCCACGATAACGATCCGGTTGGAGGCCGCCAGCTTGTCGAGGTAGTTGCGGAGCCCACCCAGCTGCAGGTGGGCGTCGTCGGCGCGTACACGCCCCCGCATGCTGTCGGCAATGGAGCGGGGCTGCTCAAAAATTTCTTTGAGCATAAAGTGCTCGTAGCCCCCCTTCTCGATGGCTTCCAGCTCCATTTCCAGACGCTGAATGTAGGGAGCCTGGGGTACGTTATCGAGGTTCAGAATGTTCAGTTCGCCGTCTTTGACCACCGCAATCTCGTAGTCGTCGAGGTACACCACATCTTTGGTATACTCCACGATGGGCGTCGCATCCGAGGCAAAGAAGTACTCGCCTTCCCCGATGCCAATCACCAGTGGGCTACCCTTCCTCGCCGCGATCAGCTCGCGGGGGTTTTCTTCCGACATAATGACGATGGCGTACGCGCCTACCACCTCCTGCAACGCCAGCCGCACGGCTTCTTCCAGCGTTTTGCCGGTCTCTTTCTTCACATCCTCAATGAAATGAATCAGTACCTCCGAGTCGGTCTGACTTGTGAAGGTGTGCCCCTTCTGCTGCAGTTTCTGTTTTAGCGTAGCGTAGTTTTCGATGATCCCGTTGTGGATGATCGCCAGCTTTTGGTCATTGGAGTAGTGCGGGTGGGCGTTCACATCGTTGGGCTCACCGTGGGTGGCCCAGCGGGTATGGCCCATGCCGATGGTAGCGTGGGTGCTGGTTTTGAGAAGCTCTGCTTCCAGATCCACCACCTTGCCTTTCTTTTTGTATATATTGAGTCCGTGGCCATTGAGCAGGGCTACCCCCGAGCTGTCGTACCCGCGGTATTCGAGTCGCTTCAGTCCTTTTATGATGAGGGGATATGCTTCCCGGTGGCCTACATAAGCTACAATTCCACACATAATCGAGTATTTTAGATTTTTCTTAAAGGTACAAATTAGCCAAAAAGTGACTTGGAGACAAAGATTATACAAAAAAACCGATCAGGTTTTGTGATCGGTTTTTTAATTTTTTTTATTTAGTTAAAGGCTATTCCCTGGCTCGGGTGTAAAAAACAATCAGCTCGATGTCTTCGGGTTTGCTGCCAAATACTACCCGCGTGACGCGGTTGTTGAACTGCGACTCGAATTTTGTTCCTCCCTGTCCCAGTGACTGGGTATAGACCGGGGTTATCAGAAAACTACTGTTTTTGTTGGCTCCCGACAGAATGGTATTCAAATGAAGGGCAATATTCCAGGTGTATTTTTTGAATCTAAAGTCATAGAGTCTAACTGGCGACTCCAACGATCCATTGGCAAAGGGGTCGTTGTTGACCAGCTTAGTAAAACCTAAGGCATCATAAAAAACCCGATTGGTGGCGTCGGTTTCCAGTAGCGCCAGGTAGGGAGGTATGTTCATTCCTGGCTGTACCTTGCTAAGATCGGGTTTGATGCTAAACTCGGCCCGGTTGATGGCAATGGGCCCCTGGTTTGCCAGCGAACTCAGGTACGGGATTTCGACCTTGGTGCGGATGCCGAGGGCGTCCTGCACGTAGGTATGCCCGCCGGTGCTGCTGGCCGGAATAGGCTCGAGCGCCTTGATACCTTCCAGTACCGTACCGGTGCGGTCGGCGGTGACGCGGTTGAAACCGGCCCGAACCGTAGTCTGCGTCGGGCTGCCGAGAACGGCCGAGATCGGAAAACCAACCGCCGTGGAATCGGTGGTAGTATGGTACCATATCCGCAGGGTGAGGGCCTGGCTGGTAGCTGTAAAACCAAGCACGGCGGTGTTTTTCTTGTCTGGAATGAGCGCAAAGCCATTCAACACCTTATAAAATTCGGGATTGGTTTGGCCGGCTGGTTTTCCCGACAGGGCAAACAGTTCTTTGCCCAGGTCATCGGGCAACCGAAACCGTAGCGTGCCGCCAGACTGAGGCCTCGGCTGAAATGTCTGCTTAGCCAGCGGCGTAGCATCATAGACTACCTGACTATTGTTGTAGTAGGTTTTGGTCTGCTCCAGCTGCTCCCTCAACCGATGTACAGTAAAAGTCTGAGCGGGCAGAGTATCCCCATACGAATAGTTGTAGGGCGTGTAAAGTACTACCGAATCGTATACGGCCGTAGCTCCCAACGCCAGCTGGAATTCCAGCGACATCTGGATAAACGAAGAAGCCTCGATGGTCCCAAATATGGGATCCACGTAGCGACCGGCCAGAAAAACATCGGGGTTGCTGGTCCGGACCGAATCGGCCAGGACTGTAGAAGTACGTACGGTAAGTGTATCAGTAAAGAAGGTTCCTACGGGAGTGAGGGGGGGTACGCCTATGTTGCCGGGAGGATCGCAGCTAAACAGCAGGGGGGTCAACATGACCACCCCGACTGCACTATATTTAGTTAACCAGGCCGTTATACAAGTTGTAATAGGCTTCTGAGAGGTTTTCGTCTTCATCGACGAGGTCAACACGCTTTGGTGATTCATCAAGTAATTGGTTTAATTCTTCGCTGTAGTCTTCGTCTACTTTCACGACTGCATCAGCGTAAGCGCATCCGAGTTTTATAAATCCTTCGAAATCTGCTGTGCGCAAGTGGGCCAAAGCTTCGTCACTTACGTCCATGGCCTTTGCCTTGTTCAGCAAATCAGCGTCAAATTTATAACTGAAAGCGTTATTATACACGGTAAAAACACTTTTTGTGTCCTTAAACATAGGATCATTACGATACGTGGTTTTCAGGTACATCGGAATCAGCGCGGTCATCCAGTCGTTACAGTGCACAATATCAGGCGCCCAGCCCAATTTTTTGACGGTTTCGAGTACTCCTTTACAGAAGAAGATAGCCCGCTCGTCGTTATCATCGTAAAAGTTGTTTTTCTTGTCAAAGAAAACGGATTTACGATGAAAATAGTCTTCGTTGTCGATGAAATAAACTTGCAGTTTGGCGTTGGGAATGGAGGCTACTTTGATGATCAGGGGTTTCTCTTCATCACCAACGGTAATGTTGATACCTGAAAGACGAACTACTTCGTGAAGGCGATTTTTGCGTTCATTGATGAGACCAAATCGTGGAACAAGAATCCGGATTTCGGCACCTCGCTCCTGCATAGCCTGGGGGAGTTTTCGTACATAATCGGCTACATCGGTTGTTTGAAGAAAAGGGTTAATTTCACTGGATACATACAGAATACGTAGTTTGTCCATACAGATATTGGGCTTTTGTGAAAAAAAGATTTGCAAAATTATACAAATTTTTTTCGATTTTCAATAATGTTTTGAAACTAATTGTAATATTGCGTGCAGTTTGGGTCATTCTATGCCTTTGAATTTGCCCTCCAACTC
Organism: uncultured Persicitalea sp.; assembly: GCA_950075905.1. GTDB lineage: Bacteria > Bacteroidota > Bacteroidia > Cytophagales > Spirosomataceae > CATMVR01. Next base: position 6,049 of record CATMVR010000296.1, read on the forward strand.
ACCTAGCCGTTGTGTGGCCTTGCCCTGGTGGCAGGATTGCCTTCTATTTTGATTTTCAAAACTACTTATGCTTTTTTTTGCCTCCCCCTCTGCTTTAAGAGAACATCTGGATCAAATATCCCCTCCCTCCCGCTCTCTGGGCTTTGTGCCTACCATGGGAGCACTGCACGATGGCCACCTGGAACTTGTCAGGCGGTCGGTTACCGAGAATAACCATACCGTGGCAAGTATTTTTGTCAACCCGCTCCAGTTCAACAACCCCGACGACCTGCAGAAGTATCCCCGCACAATTGAAACCGACTGTGCTATGCTCGAAGAAGCCGGCTGCGATCTGGTGTTTGCGCCGTCTGCGGAGGAGATGTATACACAACCTCCCGTATTGCAATTGGGATTTGGCCCCCTGGAACACGTGATGGAAGGCGCCTACCGACCCGGACATTTCAACGGAGTGGGCATTGGGGTAGCCCGCCTCTTCAA
>CATMVR010000297.1 GCA_950075905.1 uncultured Persicitalea sp.
CGAGGTAATCGTCGGCCAGAAAACCACGGACCCGCTGCTGAATAATCTCGCGGGCCAGCGGGGTATCTTCCGCAAACAGGCGGTGTATCAGCGTGTCGCGGGCAATCAGCTCACTCGTTTCACTTAAAAGTAACTCGGCAAACGGATCGTTGTTGCTGATTACATGCCGGGCAAACTCCTTTTTGGTAAGCACATCCCTCTTTTGCTCCTGGGTATCCACAATATAGGTTGCCAGTAGCGCGCAGGCCAGTGCACCCACCAGGTAGTATACAGTAGTAGGATAACGAAAACCATAGAACGACCGGGGCAGGTTGGTCAGGTAAAGTGTCAGGATGTACGCCATGTGCACCAGAAATACCCACGCAAACGAAATGCGCAGTAGCCATCCTGCCAGCGCAGCCACAAGCAGGCTCACTGCCAATAGCCCGAGACCACGTGATAGTTGCGGATTGAGCCGGATGTACACACTCATGAGCAGATGCGTGATCAGAAAGTAGCTGCACGAAAGGCACACAAACGCCAGAATGGCCGCAATTCTGGGTGTATCGAAGGTAATATTCTGCGTAATATCAAGTGTAAAGAAAGACTTTTCGTAAATGGACGAAAACTCGTTGTAACAGATGTAAAACGCTACGAACCCTACCAGCAACAGCAGGAAAGACAAAAGTACCTTGAAGGGCCTCTCGCTCCGGACAAGCTGCCGGTAAGTAGGTGTACGGTAGTAGGTATTATTGACGTAAGCCAGCACAATCACGAAGCACAGGCAGTTGAGCAGCAAGTCGCCCAGAGAGGGGCTCAAAAACGATATTTTGTAATGATGCGGGTCGAACAGCCTGCCCTTGGTAAGTGCGTACGGTATGGCAAAACGAAGCATCAGGCCCCGGGCTATCACAAAATAGACAACCAGGCAGGCAAACCTCATGCCAAACCGGTGGCGGTTGGCTGGCCGCCGTACCAGCAAAAAGACGTAGATACCCGCCAGCACAATGGCCAGAGATATCAGAAGCAGCGTCTGAATCGGGATGGCACGGCTGTCGTACAGGTATTCCTCGGGTGGCACTACGTAGAACAACTCCTTCCCTGTCGGGTCTCTGATCACCGTGGCATCTCCGGTGAGGCTTTGGGAAAGCGCATCCGGTGTAGCCGGAAAAATGCGGGGATTGTACCCCTGATAGTGATCGTTCCCGGGATACTTTACCATAGAGTAAAGCCGCACCAACGATACCATAACGTACCTGTCACCGCCAACCTCCTTCTCTTTTACCAGTTGAATAAATTTCCCCTGAGGGATAGTCAGCACAAGTAAGTCCCGTTGCCTGTTGGGCAGCGCGCCAAAATCCAGCGCATAGCGATAATCAGACCACCATATAAGAGTCGAATCCTTGTACAAAAAATAAGGGTATTGCTCCTGCTCAGAAAAATCAGATAAGTAATTTTCGTCCGCATCAGGTATCGAAGTCAGCAACTTGTCCATGCGCTGTCTCGTTTTCTCTATTTCTCCCCATACGCTTTTCTGCACCAATCCCAGGTAGGTTTGGTCGGGCTTTGTTTCCCTCACTGTATAATAAAAACCTATTACCAGTGCCAATAGCGCTGCTAAGAGGAAAAAGTGCTTTTTCAGGAATTCAAACACAGGACTTTGGTGATAGGCGTTCAATAGAGAAAGAGTACTTATTTTACAAGTTAGGGAATAAACGCATAAATGCACGTGAGCCCCAACAGGTTTCAGTGTCTGTCAAAGCAAAAAAGTAGCCAGTTCGTCACGCCGTCTATTGCTTTTCCTCAATCGGGTAGTAAAATTGCCCTTTGAATCATTTAAAGAAGGTAAAAGGTTGTTCATCAAGGTATAAGCATTGGTAAAGAAAGACAAGAATCAAGTTCGCAGGAACATTAACAATATTCATACCACTTTCTGCGGCACGGTTCCCGTCGTTCATGAACTCATCTTTTACCGGTTGATAAACAGGTAGGAGTCGTGGAATTAATTTTTTTGGTAAAAATCGGCCGGCATTTACTGGCTTGCACCGGAGGCCTCACCAGTGGCAATGGTAAATCCACTTCCGTTTTCTCCCTCCTCGTAGTCGATGGTAGTACCCAGTACATACATGAGATGGCGGTGGTCTATGATCACTTTAATGTTTTCTATCAGATACACCTGATCGTGTTCGGTGGGCGTGTCAAACCCCAGTAGAAAAGAAGCACTGCACCCGCCCCCGCGCAACCCCACCCGCAGCCCGTAGGTGTCGGGAATTTTGTTGGCCGAGAGCGTCTCCCGGATTTCGGTCCGGGCCCGCTCCGAAATATGAACCGGGGCTATCAAATCGTTGTTTACTTTTGGCAAATTGGTGGTCATGTCTCGTACGTACTTTTCTGTTCAGTGGTGAAATCCCTTTTTTACCGGCCGGGCATCCCATAATTTTGCCGTTCTTTTCTACAAACAAACCTGTATGGAATTATATTCATTGCTAACCATTGCCGCGGTGGCCGCCATAGTCACCTTCGGTATGTACATTACCCTTATCACCCTGGCCGACAAGATCTTTGAAAAGCAAAGGTGGGATATCCGGTCTAAAAATACGGAGATAATTCTTCCCCTCCGCCTGCAGGCCTATGAGCGCATGTGCCTCTTTCTGGAACGTATCACGCCCAATCAACTGCTTCTGCGAATGTCTGGTTCGGCGACCAATGCCCTCGAATTCCAGCAGATTTTGTTGCGTGAAATCCGGGAAGAATTTAACCATAACCTCGCCCAGCAGGTGTACATGAGCGACGACGCCTGGGAAAATATCAAAAAAGCAGTGAACGAGGTGCAGTCGCTGATCAATCAGGCGGCCAACGACGTACCCGCCGAGGCCCCGGCCAACGATCTCGCCAGGAAGATTTTCGAACGAGTCATCCAACAGGATATACAACCCTGCACCTACGCGTTGAAAGTGGTGAAAGAAGAAATACAGAGGAATTTTTAAATTTTGAATGAGTGATTGAGTGATTGAGTGATTGATAGAATAGAGTTTAGGAGTGAAAAGTGTGTTTTGCTTAAACTTCTGAACTTACATCAATCACTCAATCACTCATTCACTCATTCACTCATTCACAACTAAATGCTATACCCCAATAACCTAGAACAAAAATTAGGCTTTGACCGCCTGCGTGAATGGCTAAAAGAGGCTTGCGTCAGCTCGCTGGGGCGGGCCTATGTGGATAAAATACGCTTTGCCGACAACTATGGCATGGTGGATAAACTGGTGCGGCAAACCGCCGAAATGAAGCACATTATGGAGTCGGGCGGGGAGTTTCCGGCCCAGAACTACCTCGATGCTACTCCCTACCTGCAGCGCGCCGCCATTGAAGGTACCATGCTACTTCAGGACGAGTTTTTCGACCTGAAAGTCTCGCTGGGTACCATCCGACTCTGTCTCCGTTTTTTTGAGAATCAGGAATCCGACAACTACCCCCTGCTGGGCGAGTACGCCAAAACCATTCGCGTAGAGCGCTCCGTCACAGACGCCATCGACCGCATCATCGATGAGCGTGGACAGATTCGCGACAATGCCTCGCCCGAGCTGGTGCAAATTCGCCGGCAACTTATATCTGAGCAGGTAAATGTTCGCAAGCGCCTCGACAGCATGCTTCGTACCGCCAAAAACAGCGGCTGGATCGGCGACGATGTATCCCTTACCGTCCGCAACGGCCGCATGGTCATTCCCATTGCCGCCGAGCACAAACGGAAGTTCAAGGGTTTTATCCACGACGAATCGGCCACGGGGCAGACGGTATTCATTGAGCCCACCGACGTACTCGAAGCCAATAATGCCATTCGCGAGCTGGAATACGAGGAGCGCCGGGAGATCAACCGCATCCTGACCCGCCTTACGGATCAGCTCCGCCCCTACCTGCCCGAGCTGCACAAGGCCTACCAGTTTCTGGGGCTGATGGATTTTCTGCGGGCCAAGGCCAAACTGGCTTCGCAGATGAGCGCCATTAATCCAAAGTTTGAGAACAAGACCTACATCGACTGGCGCGCGGCGAGGCACCCTATCCTGCACCTTTCGTTTCAGAAACAGGGCAAAAGTGTGGTACCCCTTAGCCTGGAACTTGACGCCAAACAGCGCATTCTGATTATATCCGGTCCCAATGCCGGCGGAAAATCCGTATCGCTCAAAACCGTCGGGCTGATCCAGTACATGTACCAGTGCGGGCTGCTGGTACCTATGCAGGAAGGCTCCACGATGGGTATTTTTCAGAATATTTTTATTGATATTGGCGACGAGCAATCGCTCGAAAACGACCTGAGTACCTACAGCTCGCACCTGACCAACATGCGGCACTTTCTGACGCTGGCCAATAAACGTACCCTCTTCCTGATCGATGAGTTTGGCACCGGTACCGAGCCAGGATTAGGTGGAGCCATTGCGGAGGCGATTCTCGAAAACCTCACCCGCTCGGGGGCGTACGGGGTCATCAACACCCACTATACCAACCTGAAAGTACTGGCCGATAAAACCGAAGGCCTCATCAACGGCGCCATGCGTTTTGACGGTGAGCATCTGGAACCCCTCTATCTGTTGGAAATCGGGCAGCCCGGAAGCTCGTTTGCCTTCGAGATAGCTTCTAAAATCGGCTTACCCAAAGAGGTGATTGAGCAGGCCAAGCAGAAGCTGGGAACGCAGCAAGTCAATTTTGAAAAACTTTTGAAAGAGCTCGACATCGAGCGGAGGGTGTTTGCCGAAAAAAACATGGAGTTAGGTATCAAGGAGCGTAAGCTGGCCCAGCAACTGGCCGAGTATACCGCCCTTAAAACGACCCTCGATAACAACGAAAAGCGGATCGTGAACGAAGCCAAGCAGAAGGCCCGCACGCTGCTGGCCGACGCCAACCAACGCATCGAGAATACCATCCGGGAGATTAAGGAAAACAAGGCCGACCGGGAGAAAACCAAGCAGGTACGCACCAATCTGGAACAGTTTACCAAAAAAGAACTCAAACCCGAGGCCGTAGAAGACCTGGTGGATACCGAAGTGGAGTTTGAGGCGGAAGGCGGGGCCATCGAAGCTGGTAGCTACGTCCGGATTAAGGGGCAAACCGCCGTGGCCGAAGTACTGACCATGAAAGGCAAAGATGCCGAAATCCGGATTGGCGACCTCAAATCGACCGTAAAGCTAAACCGTCTGGAAAAAGTATCTAACAAGACTTACCGGGAGGTAACGGGTGAAAAGAAAACCCGGGCCGTAACCGGCGGCGTGGATCTCAACGAACGGCACCTCAATTTTAGCTTCAACCTCGACATCCGCGGCAAGCGCGGCGAGGAGGCCCTGGGCGTTCTGGATCAGTTTATGGACAATGCCCTCATGCTGGGCTACGACGAGCTACGGGTAGTGCACGGCAAGGGCGACGGTATCCTGCGCACACTGGTACGTAATCATCTCCGTAGCTACAAGCAGGTAGCTGCCATGCAGGACGAGCACGCCGACCGCGGTGGCGCGGGCGTGACGATTGTGAAGATGAGGTAAATGTGGCTATTGGCGGTCGGCTTCCTGCTACAAATTAAATAACCCGAAAGTAGCTCGCTGTCCGGCGTTTCTGCTTTCGGGTTATTTTTGTTTGAAAACAAAACTTCCCGAAAGTTTTAAAACTTTCGGGAAGTTAAAAAAGGCTGACTGCCAATAGCCGACAGCCAACAGCCCATTACAATTGTGGCTGCTGCAGTACTTCCGACTCGGGCAGGTTGTGCAGGCCTTTGGCCTTGCGGGCCCGTACCCAAAACAGCAGAATGGTGAACGCCACAACCAGAATAATCGGGAAAGTCGTCATATTCAGCAGCGTCGCTTGTCCGGCGGCCAGTTCCAGCGCGTCGCCGGTCAGCCCCTGCGCGGCCATTTCGGCACGGTGATCGTCGATCCAGCTACCGATGATAGGCTGGAAGATCGCCGTAGAGAACATACCCATCCCTCCCACAAGCGAAAGACCAAGCGCACCACTGAGAGGTACCTTCTCGGCTACAAAGCCCAGCATGGTTGGCCAGAAGTAGCACACGCCCAAGGCAAAGAAGATAGCTGCTACGTAAGCCATCGGGCCAGTAACGGTGCTAAACAGGTAAATACCGATCGTTGCAAAAATGGCGGAACCCAGCAAAACGCCGGTTTGGCCAAACTGACCAATCACCGGACCGGCAAAGAAACGACCAACGGCCATCAGACCCGTTACCAGGGCAAGGATCAGTAGCGGCTCGGCGCCGCTTTTGCTCAGGATGATAGCTGTCCACTGCTGCGGGCCAAACTCCGAGATAGCAGTAAGCGCCATAGCCAGGAAAATAAAAATAAACAGCGGATTTAGCATACCCCGGAAGTTTTCGGAGAGCGAAGTAGCTCCTTCCACAACGGCTTTTGGGAACGTTTGTCCCCAGAAAAGGAACGCATAAATAATTGTTGGAATCATGATAATCCAGATTTGCGCCTGCCAGCCCAGTTCCATTCTGGACATGGCCAGCGAAATGAGGCTACCCAACCCTATACCGCCGGGGAACCA
>CATMVR010000298.1 GCA_950075905.1 uncultured Persicitalea sp.
GGGCTCGGTCGGCTGGTATCGCGCGTGGGAGAAGGGCGAATGGACCTCGCCCGATCCGGTGCCGCTGTTCGACCTGTTCATGCGCAACGGCGAAGCGCTGGGCAATGCGGGCCGTGCGCACGGACCGTCGCGCTGGCTGAACCGGGCGATCCATGCGCTCCACCGCAACGACCGGCGCGGCGCGCGGCGCAACATCCCGGACCGGTGTTCTGCGACCGCGGCGTTGCCGACGTTCCCGGCTATTTTCGGCTCATCGGCCTGCCCGTGCTGTGGCATTGGGGCGGACAACTGCTGCTGGGCCCCCACTTCCCGACTACCAACGCCCTCCTCGACGACTGGAACCAGCATTTTCACTACTTTACGCTTTTTGTGACGGGCTACGTGCTGTGCTCGCAAACTCAGTTCTGGACCAGCCTGCTGCATCAGCGCCGCCTGACTCTGGCCCTAGCGCTGGTACTTACCACCGTACTGTACGCCGTATACTGGACTACGGACTACGATCCCGAGGGGTGGGAGCTCTCGCTCTACTTTCTGATCGCGACGACCAACGCCTGGTGCATTCTTTTGACGATCTTCGGCCACGGCTATCGCTACCTCCATTTTCCGAATCGCTTCCTTACCTACGCCAATGAGGCCGTGTATCCGTTCTACATCCTGCATCAAACGGTGATTGTGTGCCTGGCCTACCCGCTTATTGATTTGACGCTGCCGATGGAGGTCAAGTTTGTGTACCTGTCCTTTGCTACGTTTGTGATTTGTTGGGTGCTGTACCATTTCCTGATTAAGCGGGTGTCGGTGCTGCGGGTGCTGTTTGGGATGAAGGGGTTGGAGAAGAAGGTGGTAGCGCTGCCGCCGGTTGAGGGGGGGGGGGTTTGAGGTTGATTTTAGAGATGCTATGGTGGCGGCTTATGTAGTCTTAATGTGTTTTTAGTTATATGGAAACGGAGCCGCTGTGGATTGTGGCCCTGTTTCTGTTACTTTTTAGTAAAGACGGGCGAGACGCCCGTACCACATACTACATTATTTTTTCAGGATGGTGAACTCCACGCGGCGGTTAGCGGCCTGGCCTTCGGGGGTGTTGTTGGAGGCAACGGGGCGGGCTTCGCCGTAGCCTTTGCTGGCCACGCGGTCGGGCTCGATGCCCTTGCCGATAAGGTACTCCCGCACCACGTCGGCGCGGTCCTGCGAGAGTTTGAGGTTGGCGGCATCCCCACCGACATTGTCGGTATGGCCACCCAGCTCAATGAAAAGCTTGGGATTTTGGGTCATGGTGAGGGCAATACGATCCAACTCCTGGAACGATTCCTTACGCAGAGCTGCCTTACCAAATTCAAAGGAAATGTTATTCAGGCGAACCACCTGCCCCTCCTCGATGGGAATCAGTTTCAGCGATTTGTTGGCGATTTCGCGGAAGCCCTTTCCCTGCACCGCCGTCACGGAGTCGGTCAGGTCCACGTTTTCGCCTTCGGCGATAAAATTGGGTGCTACGGCGCGCATGCTATACTTTTTGCCATAGGGAAGTACAATCTTATATTCCCCTGTCACCGGATTGGTAGTGGCAGTACCGGCTTCTTCGCCGTCGGCCATATCTTCGTAAATAATGGTAGCTACCACGGGCTTGCCGGTTTTGGAATCAATTACCTTACCGCTGATCATCACCACCGGATCGGGCTGGGGAGCCACCGGCTGGGCGGGCTGGGCCGGGTCTTCGCTTTTGGATTCGCCGCCGAGTTTGATGCGTACCACGTCACCCTTGCCGAGCGTTTCTTTAAAGGATGTCATATAGGCATAGTCGCCCAGGGCTGACACCGTATAGTAGGCATCGTAGCCGTCGGTATTGATGGCCGGGCCCAGGTTCACGGGCTTCGACCAGCGTTTCCACGACTTGTCGATGCGCTTGCTATAATAAATATCGTTGCTGCCCTGCCCCCCAGGACGGTTGCTGGAAAAATAGAGCGTGACGCCATCGGCGGCCAGGAAGGGGGTAGTTTCGGTAAATTCGTCGGTATTTATTTCGGGTCCCAGGTTCAGGGGCTTGGTCCAGGAGCCATTTTTTTGCTTGAAGCTGACGTAGATATCGTCTTCCTTGCTGTTTTTCTTTTCGCTGAAAGCCATGATGAGCACCTTGCCGTCGTTAGAAAGAAAACCGCAGTCAAACTGCCCCTTGCTCATTTTCTCGTAGCCGGGTATATCCAGTTTTTGGGGGGGCGACCAGCCCCGGGCCTGCCGCTGACTGGTGGAAAAGCCGCGGGTATCGTAGCGGCCGTTGGTATAAGCGCCTTTGATCAGGATGGTGTTGCCGTCTGGCGTAATGCTGTACAGGCTGTTGTACTCCTCCTTATTGATGGGAGCCGGCAAACGGCGGGCCAGCCCCCATTGGGTGTCGTTGATCCGTTCGGCAAACCAGATATCCTGGCTGCCCTTATCTCCGAATGCGTTCTGCGGGTGGCTGATCCGTGAGAAGTACAGCGTGCTGCCATCGGGCGCGATTACCGGGGCGATTTCGTTGTATTCTGTATTGACAGCTTTACCCAGGTTTTCGATTTTGCCCTTTTGGGCCAGAACTACCTGAGCAAAGAATCCGATCAGTACCAGGAGGGCAAACGGTTTTTTCATGTATTACAGAGTTGGCTTCGTTACATACAACGTATGGTCAAGCGGCTTATTTTCCGCCCTCTGTTGCCAAAAGCTTTCCATTTTCTCCAATAGCCCATCTACGGTGTCGGACACCAGCATCAGTGCGCGGTTTTCGGGGCGGAGGAAGCCCTCCTCCATCATTTTGTCACAGTGTAAAATAAGGTGATCGTAGAAACCATTTACATTGAGAACGCCCACCGGTCCGTGAAATATTTTCAACTGCGCCCAGGCCAGAATCTCAAAGAGTTCGTCCATGGTACCGTAGCCTCCCGGCAGGGTAATGACCCCGTCAGACATGGATACCATTTTGGCCTTGCGCTCGTGCATGGTATCCACAAAATGCAGTTCGGTGAGGGTTTTGTGGGCTACTTCGAGTTTGGCCAGAAAGTTCGGGATAATGCCCGTCACGCAGCCACCGTTTTCCAGGGCCCCGTCGGCTACGGTACCCATCAGGCCCAGATTGCCGCCTCCGTACACCACATTGATTTCTTTCTGACACAGTTTCTTACCCAATTCGTAAGCAACATCCTTGTAAACGGGCTTGTTTCCGGGGTTCGACCCACAGTAGACAACAACAGATTTCATAAAAAAGTAGCTGGTTGTTCGGGATCAGTAATTAGCTTTTTAAAAAAGGTAATTACTGATCCCTACTTATTGATTGTTTTGATAAATAGAATATAAATGGCTGGCAGCCTGCCCCCTCAAACCTCTTTCGGAATCAGCTCCTGCGCCAGTTGTTTCAGATCCAGGCCACCAAACGTACCCGAGCTCATCATGAGCAAATTGGCATTTGCCCATTTTTGTTCTTTCAAAAAAGACGTAAGTTTCTCAGGCTTCGTAAAAATGACCAGGTCATTCCGCTTGAAGGCAGCGCGGATATCGTCTTCGGTAATAGGTTCCAGGCGCTTGTGCTCTACTACCTCAGGACTGTAATACACCACGGCTACGTCAGCCGCTTCCAGTTTGCGCCGATACTGGTTTAGAAAAGTCTTATTCAGGCTGCTGAACGTGTGCAGCTCCGTGCAGGCTACCAGGCGGCGCTTCGGAAACTGCTCCTTGACGGCCCGGGTGGTAGCTTCTACCTTGGAGGGTGCGTGAGCAAAATCCCGATAGGCACTGGCGGTTGTGTTTTTGGCCAATAGTTCCAGCCGCTTGGCTGCTCCTTTGAAGGTTTGAATGGCCCGGTAAAACTCTTCGTCGGTCACACCCAGCCGCTCGCAGATGGCTTTGGCGCCGCTGATATTCTTCATATTATGCTCCCCAAAAACGTACAGGGGTACATCTCCCTGCGAACTGGTTTTCAGGAACGTCTGCCCATTGGTCACCTTGTAGGGGTGCGCTTCGTAGGGAATATTAGTAACGTCCTGACGCTCTTTGTGGCCGATAACATCCAGCATATTGTCGGTTTCGTCAAACACCAGCACCCCCGCCCGTGGCAGTGAGTCGGCCAGTAGCTCAAACTGCTTCACGTACGACTCCCAGGTGGGGTAGACGTTGAAGTGGTCCCAGGCAATGCCACTTACCAGCGCGATGTGGGGCTGGTAGTGCAAAAACTTGGGGGTAGGGTCTACTGGCGAAGTGAAGTACTCATCGCCTTCAATGATGATCACCGGAGCGTCGGAGTCCAGGCGCACCATGCGTTCAAAGCCTTCGATCTGCGCGCCCACCAGGTAGTTGAAATTCCGCTGGATATGCCGTAGCACGTGCAGAATCATGGATGTGATGGTGGTTTTGCCGTGGCTGCCGGCAATGACGATCCGCTGCTTGTCCTGACTTTGGTTGAAAATAAACTCCGGATAGGAGTACACATTCAGCCCCAGCTCGTTGGCACGCAGCAGCTCGGGGTTGTCGGCACGGGCGTGCATGCCCAGGATGACATAGTCCAGATCTGCCGTAATTTTTTCGAAAAACCAGCCCGTTTCGGCAGGTAGTAGGTTTGCAGCAGCCAGCCGGCTGCGGGAAGGCTCGTAAACTTCGTCGTCGGAACCGGTAATCTGAAAGCCCTTCCGGTGCAACTCGAGGGCCAGGTTGTGCATCACGCTGCCACCGATGGAAATAAAGTGTATTTTGGGTTGACTCATAAGTATGTTAAAATTGGCCGGGAAGGGACGTCCACGTCAGCGCGTGTCGGACAGCTTGGTATATTTTTGAAAGATGGTTCTTCCTGTCACTTAATCCAAAGATTTGGTGCCGAAGTTAAAAAGATTTTTTCAGATGGCGTTCAATGCCCTCCCATTAGGCCTGCAAAAGGCCTGAGGTACCTATATCTGGATGAGTGGCCGGGGGTGTTGATGATGTTGATATTTCCTCCGGAGAAGATTAGTTTACTGTGCGAACTTTCTTTTTACCCTATCACCCAAAATATACGGCCGTTATCATGACTAAGAAAATTTCCTTTCTGCTTCTTTCCTGGGCGCTTACCGCCACATTCGCCAGTGCCCAACTTCGCGTAGCGCGGGTATTCGGCGACCACATGGTAGTACAGCGCGACCGGCCCGTCAAGGTCTGGGGTTGGGCCGAGAAGGGGGAGAAAGTAGAGATCCGCCTCAGCCAGCAGCAGGTAGCTACCAAAGCTGACGCCAACGGCAAGTGGATGGCCGACTTGCCCGCTATGCCCGCCGGTGGCCCCTACGAGTTGACGGTCAAAACCAAAAAGCAGGAGGTGAAGCTCTCCGACATCCTGATCGGAGAGGTGTGGCTGCTCTCCGGGCAGTCGAATATGGAGTGGCGGGTGCGGAACTCAGACAGTGCCCAAATCGAAATAGCTAACGCCAACTATCCCAATATACGGCATTTTGAGGTAGCACATGAGCTGGCTTTTACCCCCAACAATGACCTTGACAAAGGCGAGTGGAAAATAGCATCCCCCACCACGGTGGGTGATTTTTCGGCCGTAGGCTACTTTTTTGCCCGCGATATTTCACAAAAGCTAGGGGTGCCCGTGGGGCTGCTCCACTCGTCCTGGGGTGGCTCGCAGATTGAAGGCTGGATCAGCGAGAAAGCCATGAGTGAGTCGGAAGTACTAAGCTACTACCCCAAAACCATGGCTCGGAGCTGGGAGGAAGATGCGCAACGCCAGGAGAAAATCCTGATCCAGAAAGCCTATGGTTCGGCAAATACTGACATAAAATCGATAGACGAAAATACCTACCTCCGACCCGGATATGACTACGGCCAATGGAAGCTGGCCGTGAACCCCATGGGCCAATGGGTGTGGCAGGGCGTGGGGGGCTTTCGGGGTACGGCCTACGTGCAGCGTACAGTAGACGTGCCCACCGAACTGGCCGGTGCTGAAACAACGCTGAATTTTGGCCGCCACACGGGTGATCTGACCTTCTACATCAACGGTAAGGAAGTTTTCAAGGGAAGTACCAACGATCCTATCAAAATCAAACTTCCGGCCGGTAGCTGGAAATCCGGCGAGAACTCCCTGCTGATCAAGCTAAACCCCAACCGCGAGCCAGCCTACTTCGGTATGGGCTTCATGGGCGCTCCCGCCGACTTCGCCATTAAAGGGGCTGACCAGACCCTGACGCTGGTAAATACCCCCTGGAACATGATGCCTTCCTGGCAGTCGCCGCGCATTTACGAACACTTTCAAAACAACGTAGGCACCACCCTATACAACGCCATGATTGCGCCGCTGGTACCTTACACTATCGCCGGGGCGCTATGGTATCAGGGCGAAAGCAACGCCGGGCGCGCCTACCAGTACCGGCAGTCTTTCCCGCTGCTGATCGAGAGCTGGCGGCAAGACTGGGGGTACGAGTTTCCGTTCCTGTTTGTGCAGCTATCCAGCTACGGGCCGTTCCAGAACAGCAACCAGGGTAGCAACTGGGCCGAGCTGCGCGAAGCGCAGGCTATGACGC
>CATMVR010000299.1 GCA_950075905.1 uncultured Persicitalea sp.
GATGAACCTGGGCTATCTGGAGCAGTTTTTTCCGGCGTCCCGCTTTTACCGGCTTTCGCGCTCGCTGATGATCAATCTGGATTTTGTGGAGCGGATCGAAAAAAATCAGCTGTATGTGAGCGTGATGGAAAAGCCGATTCTCTTCCCCGAGACGCAGCACCGCGAGCTCCTGCGGAAATTAGCGGTGGTGCGAACGCCCTGACTCTTGATGATACCGGCTTCCACGAAGACCTTACTACCCCACATGAAGGGAAATAGTAGTACCTCCGGCTGCGGACCATAGGTATGGTCGAGGGCGCAGGCATACAACATGTTAATATCTTTGGGACTGACGATGATCCGTCCGGATTATTCCAATCCCACGTTGTTCCAGGACTTCTTTGCATCCGACGATTTGTAAATACCATTTCCCGGCGTGTGCGCCTGACGGATCACAAAAGTATCGCCCGTACCGGTCGATACCTGCTTTGGGTGCGATCGCACCAACGGCCGGGCCTGAATTCCTCCAAAAATACCCTTTTCGATCAGCCCGGGTGGATGAGGACTTTATATTCGGTATAAGCCAGGAACCAGTCTATACCCTGCCCAAATAAAACCAGTTAGTGGCTCTTGGTAACCATTCACGAGTCCTTTCAGGTGGCATTCGTAGTGGAGCAGGGTAGTTGTACAATGAATTCCGAGCCTTCTCCTTCCTCGGTACGTACCAGCAGTTCGCCACCATGACCTTTTATGACAATATCGTAGCTCAACGACAGGCCGAGCCCGGTACCCTGCCCGGCGGGTTTGGTGGTAAAAAAGGGGTGAAAGATTTTATCGAAGACCTTTTTCGGTATCCCCATCCCGTTGTCTTTTACCGATATTTCTATTTTGTTGCCTAGTTTTCTGGTACTGACTACAACCAGTGGTTTGTAGGCAGAGTCCGATAGTTTCCTTTTTTCGGTAACAGCATAGAACGCGTTATTACACAAGTTCAGTAATACCCTTGACAGGTCTTCGGGTGCCGCGTCGACTTCCTGGATACTTTCATCGAAGTCTGTTTTAAAATTGGCAATAAATGTTTTATCCCTCGCCCGTAAGCCATGGTAACTCAGCCGCAGGAACTCCTCCGCCAGGGCATTGATATTGGTTGGCTTTTTTTCTCCCGTACTGACTCTGGAATGTTGCAGCATTCCTTTCACAATGGCATCAGCACGCTTACCGTGTGAATCTATTCTTTCCCCATTGACTTTTATGTCCATGGCAATGGCCTTTGCTTCTTCCACGTCACCTTTTTCCAGCTCTTCCACCATCTCATCGATCAGACTTCGGTTAATCGCCGAGAAATTATTTACAAAATTCAGGGGGTTTTGTATTTCATGGGCAATTCCGGCGGTCAGTTCTCCCAGAGATGCCATCTTTTCCTTCTGAATCAGCTGGTTCTGAGTAGCTTTTAGTTCAAGAACGGTGTTTTTGAGGGTGTCGTTGGTAGTAGCCAGCGACTGATTCGCCTCTTGTAATTCATTGGTGGTTCGCGCCAGGTAGTCTACCATTTCGTTGAAGGATTTTCCAAGGTCCGCTATTTCGTCCCCGGGTCGGCATTGCACTCTGGGCGAAAAGTCTCCTTCCCGCACGCGTATGGCCGCATTGCGGAGGGCCATGACAGGCGTAGAGATGTTTCTGGCCAGCCAAAAGCCTAATAAGATACCTATGCTTAATACAATACCGCTGACGAGCAGGGAGGTGATTTTAATTCTCTGCCTACCCGCATTGATTTCCCGGGTAGAAAAACCAATGAGGACAGCTCCCGACATAATGGGAGTTTCAAAAGAGGATCGCTTAACAATCAGTGAGTCGTTGGAGGTGGAGGTAAGGCTAAAAGAATTTTCCTCAGGGAAAGATTGAAACAGATTTTCCCTGACGGTATAAGATGTATGATTCTCATTCCACGTAGTATCAGACTGCAATAAAGCTACAAATTCGAGGCGTGGGTCATCTTTCACAAACTCCATGGCGGTTTGTACCCCCTCAAAATTCTGCTCGGTCATGCTGATCTTTATCCCCAAAGAAACCGTATTGGCAAGATTTTGAACTTCTTTATCATAGTTATCATGTAACAGTCTTGCTTGCTGATCTGGGAAATAATAAAGCGTAAAAAATGAGAACATCAATACTACAGCAGCAACTGTGAGCCATATTTTATTTTTCAGATTAAATATCATTTGCTGCAATTTTGGAGATATGAATCATGATATACGTGTGGTGCTGTTACGCCACTTATCCGGTTAGAGTGACTTTTTTCCGTCAATTGTGATCTGCTTAATATCAGAAACTGTCACGTTATCATCTATAATTCCGATGGCTCCCGGATTTTCGGCTACGAAATCCTGAAGCTCCGTGGTGGAATTAAAAAAGTAAGGTGCGGAAGCTTTTCCCTGAAAAACGAGCGCGAGCCAGTACTTATTCATTTCATCCGGCTTCATATTATATACTTTATCACAAACCTCAATGCCAATCTTATTTCTGGTTTTCAGCAAGGCAATCAAAACTTTATTACCAGAGTTCCATCGTTGCCGTTCCCCCATAAATATTGATTTCAACTCTACGAAGGATAGCTCAGAAGGCGGACCCTTCTCATTGGCGATAACGGCAAGGCTTTGCTGTGCATGCCCCTTTGTCATAAGGAGCATTAGTATGATGACGAATACTACTCTTGGAACGATAGTACCGGAGGACATATAGTGGAGGCAGTTAATTTTCATGTCAGAATCCAATTGCAAATTGAGTAGTAATAGCGTTTCCTAACAAATTACTACCAGTGTATTGACGCTGGTACTCTATTTTTACCACAGCCAGATAGTTGATCTGATATCGTAAACCTGCCAGGTAGTAGGTATTTTGCTTAGTTTCCAGAATACTCCCCTCCGTCTCATGGTCGTCGGGATACATTAGGTTATCAATACGTATATAAGGAATTATTTTATCCGTAATTTTATAGCCCGCGTACGCGTAAGTAAATAATGCGCTTTGCATCGGTATGCTATCCCCCTTTGTTAACATCATGGTACTCTCTACCAGTAGTTCCAGTTTATCCCCAAAATTAGCTACCGAGGCAGTGACCAGTTGCTCGGTTAAATTGTGGTGAATCACCTGACCATGATGGGGGTCTACCCCCTTGGATAGCACATCGTGATAGTAAGACATCCCCAGCCGCATTCCCGTGCGGGGTTTTATATGCATGGCCAGCGTTACGGACTTGTTATTATTGTTATCCCACAAATCGGTGGACCCTATGCCATTCCCAATCATAAAATCATACCCAAATTTCAACTTCCCAAGGTTGAGCCCCTGAAGGCTAATACCCGTTGTGTGCAGAGGGAAAAGGACGCTGGAAAAAATCATGGGGCGGCTAATGGTCGGAAAGAAAACCCGGCCGTGGTGGTAGGTATCATTCCAATAGTTTATGGGAGTATGGTGTTTCCCCAAAAGTGCATTGTGGTTTCCCTTGTAGTTGTATTTCAAAACGACTCTTTCGATGCTTACAGAAAAACGGGTCTCGGAGTCGATATTGTATTTGAATACACTTTCGCCCAGGAAGGAGAATCGGTCGCTCAGGTCAGAGGTGATAAATAAATCCTGTTCTCCCAGGTTAAAGGCGAATCTGCCATCTCGGAACACTGTGCCGGCATCCACAAACCCTCTGATCTGTGTGTTGTTTTGGCAGAAACTTTCAGATGAAGCTGCGGTGAAAAAAGCTACCTGAATAAGTAATCGGGTAAAAGTATCTACATGTCTCATACGTGTAATGCTTAAGTTAAATTCAAATACATACACATGCTGCATGGTAGCATGCTGCTACTTCATGAAACAGATGCAATTTTAAGCTCGTATTCTGCGCTATTATATTCGGAAGTTTGTTCTCCTACTACCTAGCTTCCCTTTGCTCTACAATCCAAATTCTCCGGGAGTATAAAAAATTACCTCCCTACTATCTGTAAGGTAACCTTAGGTAGACCTACCATAAAGGTACTCATTTATAAAGGTATACCCATCATTAAAACTGCCTTTTAATTTTACAGTGACCCACTATTTTGGGCAAATGAATATACCAATTTATTGACCTTGAAGGTGATAAAAAGAAAACTAAAATTGTAATAAATATTAAAAAAAGTAACCATCTTCTATATTAGATGATTGTTTATTTTTTCAGCATTCGCTGTGCAGTATTCCAGAACAGTAAAGCAGGGAATGTGCTTTTTTCAGCCAGACTGGAAAAGGTGATGAAATTGTCCACAAATACTCCTTCACCTATGCCCTGAGCGTCATCCTTGCTAAGCTCGTGGTAGGCCATACTCCAATTATAGAAAACTCGATCCTTCTTATTTCCTTCGGCCAGGAGAACAATATTGGTATGCCGGTGATCCTGACCAATTTTTGTAAACAGATTAAGGACCGTTTCTTTTTCACCTTCCAAAATCTGGATAAACTCGTGGTTGTGATACAACAGGCAGCCTGTGATGTTGTTTTTCGAGTTAAAATCCCGTGCTTTTTCCAGAATACCGGAAATATCCTCCGCACCCAAAGATGAGGTGGCCGACGAGCAGTAAGTTAGTTCATACATCGCAGTACTTTTTTTAATTACGTGTTATGAGGGCATCCTTAACTTATTGCCAGATTACCTAAGGTCGATTTTAATAACCCAGATGAATATACGAAAAAAGTATTAATCCTTGCTTTATTTACACAAAATGGGGTCGAGTTTTAAAATTCGGATACATGATTGGTTTAGTCACAGCCTCCGTTACTCCCAGTCAATTCGAAGCTGATTTCTTATATCATCGATTTATCCAGTGATAATCTTCTTTTTTTTGCGTCCTCGTTTAGTTTTTGCTTCAGGGTAAGTCATTGCTCACTTCAACGTCTTGATATAAGACAGCAGATCTGCTACCTGCTTGTCGCTATACTGATCAATCAAGCCCTTTGTCATGAACGAGCGACCGCCCAGGAAGCCCTGGCTTTTGATGGCGTCCGCCTCCACAAACACCTTACTACCTCCCATAAAGGCGATGGTCGTGCCGCGCTCGTCCTTACTGACGAGGTAGCCCTCCACGCTGCTATTGTCTTTTTTGGTCACCCGATAGACGGCGTAGCCGGACTCCACGGCGGCATCCGGGTCCAGAATGGCGGTAAGCAGCGCTTCGTTTTCCCGGGAGGCCGAGCCGTCGAGCGCGGGAGCAATGTTCTGTCCTTCGGTACCTACCTGATGGCACAGCAGGCAGGTCTGAAACAGCAGCTTTCCTTCTGCGGGATTTCCGGCCTGCTTTTCCGCAATGGCCATGTAGCGGTTGAGCTTTTCGTGGAAGGCCCGCTTCTTTTCCTCTTCGCGCTTTTTTACTCCGGCCAGGAGGGTCTGGGCGCGGGGGCTACTTTTGGTACTAGCTACCATTCGCTCCGCCGTAGGTAGGTCAAAGTCCGACAGACCGAGCTGCTTTTTACCGTAGCTGTTCAGCAGCAAACCGGCTCCCTCCGCCGAGGCGGAAAGGGTCTTAGCCAGTTCGGCTTTCTCGTTTGAACTCAATGTGGGCAGCCATCCAACCAGCGCCTGCTCGCCCTGCGCCGGACTGGCTCGGGTAAGATTCCCGAGGGCCATGGCTCGGGCCCCAAAGCCGATGTCCGGATTTTTCACGACGGAATGCAGTACTTTCTGCCCGGCCTCCGAATCCGTTTCGAGGGCTTTCAGGGCGAGGGTAAAGGTCTTATCGGAAACCCGCCCGTTCAGCAGTCCCATGACTTCCGGTTGGGCATTTTTTATCTTAAAACGACCAACGGCATCGAGCGCCAGGTTTTGATCGGCCTCCGCGTTGCTTTTCAACAGCGCACGAACCGGGGTAGTCAACAACGTAGATAGCGCCGCCGACTGTACCTGACTCTGGTTTTGCAGCGCGTACGAAACGTAGGTTTTGGCGTAAGCGGTGGCTTCCAGATTGGATTTCACGGCAGCTACCACCTGCGGATTGTTCAGCATCCCGGCTATACTGACGAAGGTAGACTCGTCCAGCTCCGTGATGCCGGATTGGGGCCAGTACGTCAGAAAGAGGGCATCCCGCTGCGCGGGAGGAAGGGCCTGAATGGCCCAGAGTATGTTTTGTGTTGGTATATCAGAAAAACCGGCCAGATAGCTTTGTAATTCCTGTGGATATTGTTCCAGCGCTTTGCGGGCCAGGAAACGCTCAAACTTTCGTTCGTACGCCCCACCCAGGGCGTTACCGGGCAATTCGGGTTTGGACGCCCGCACCAGTAGTTCGATGACCTCCCGGTTGGCCTGCCCGGCTTCGCCCAGGGTACGTAGTATTTGGGCGCGGATCATGGGGTTGGGGTGCTCCACCAGGCCCTTGACCTGCGAGGTGATTTCGGCAAGGGGTAAGGAAAAACTATTCAGCGAACGAATGGCTTCCCGTTGTAAATCCGGCAGGGGCGATTGTACCAGCGCAGCC
>CATMVR010000300.1 GCA_950075905.1 uncultured Persicitalea sp.
GGCATCACGCTCTTTTCGATGCTCCGGTGCGACCGGTTGATGATGTCCGCCGCATGCCTGATGCCGCCCATGTTCAGTGGGATCGTGCCGTGCAGCTTTTCGATCTTGGTATTGAGCGTGTCTTCGAGAATTTCGATTGCCTGCCGAGAAACAGGCCCCAGCCGCGCGACGCGATGGAGCACAGGCGTGTGCAGGTCTTCAGGCAACGCAGCCAGCGCCGCGGCACGTAGTTCGCCGCGGCGGCGCGGATCATTGCCGCAGACGGTGTCGGCCAGGGCGTTGAGCCAGCTATCGAGCTCGGCGCGGTGGGATTTTTTCCATTTTTCCAGGGCCGCGAGACAGTGCAGGTCAAACAGAAAAGGAATGCCCACAAAAATGATAAAGAAGGGGTGCAGCCGGTAGTCGAGCCGGGCAAACCAGCCGCCCAGGGTACGGATAGCCTCCGGGGCGTTTTTGATGACGTCGGCCCGCTGCTGCCACCATCGCGACCGGTACGGGGCCGCGTTGGCCAGTTGCAACAGGTCGGCGTAGGCCAGCAGAGTTTGACCCAGGGCGGTGGTCCGCGAAGTCAGCGACTGAATGCCGGCGTTGAAGCGTTTCAGGAGTATACCCTGCCACACCAGACTCAGCCAGAAAGGCCAGGCGGGTAGGGGGGTAGTGAGGGCCAGCACGCCAAGTACTACCGTCACCACCGGCCACCACCGCCAGCGGAGGGATTTTTGCAGATCGGGAGCCATTTCCTCCGTAGCCCAGGCCCGGAGTACCCCCACCTGCTGCGAAGCGTGCTCGTGCAGCAGGGCCGTGGCCTCCCAGGTTTGGCGGCCTTCGGCGTTTTTGTCAAATTCCTGCAAGGCCTCCTGCCGCATCAGTACCTCTTCCAGCGCGGCGGGGCGGCTGAGCCAGAGCGCCAGGCGGCGGCTGCCTTCGTCGGTGCGGGTGCGGTTGAGAAGGCGGTAGAGCGAGTGCTTGCCAAAAATATCCAGATCAATGGCGTAGGAGTGGAGCGGGTCGAGGTAGGACTCGCCCGTTTCGGGGCGCTGAAACTTGAAATCGAGGCGCCCCAGTTCGTCGCGGTTGATGGTTTGGAGGTTGCGAAAGTAATCGCGCTGCCGCCGGGCGGCCTGCTGCCGGCGCATCAGCACCAGAAAAGCCACACCGGCCACCAGGGTCAGCAGGCCCCAGCTGTAACCGCCGTCGGCGTTCCAGAGCCACACCGACGCTACCACGCCCACAAAGGCTGCGATGCGGGCAATGGCCAGGGTGTTAAAGTGGCTCTGAGCCTTTTTCTCGTTTTCGCCAGCCAGGCGGAGTTGTTCTTCAAAATAAGCGGTAGGCGACGTGGATGCAGGCATACAAACAGGCTAGTGGGTCTCGGCGGTTTCGAACTGTAATTTAATGAGGTTGGCGTAGAGCCCCTTTTCAATCAGGGCCAGCTCGTCGTGCGAGCCAGATTCCACAATCTGCCCTTCGCGGATGACGTAGATGGTGTCCACCTTCCGGATGGTAGCCAGCCGGTGGGCGATCACGATGGTGGTGCGGTTTTTCATTAGCTCATCCAGTGCCGACTGCACCAGCTGCTCCGACTCAGCATCCAGCGAACTGGTAGCTTCGTCCAGAATCAGGATTTTGGGATCTTTCAGAATAGCCCGGGCAATAGCCACGCGCTGCCGCTGCCCGCCCGAAAGTTTTACGCCGCGCTCGCCGACGAGGGTCTGCAACTTATCAGGAAACGACTCAATAAATTGCAGGGCGTTGGCCTTGCGGGCCGCTTCCCGGATGTCGGCTTCGGTAGCATCGGGCCGGCCGTACGCAATATTTTCCTGAATGGTACCCCCAAAGAGCATGACCTCCTGCGGTACTATGGCAATCATGTTCCGCAGACTGTTCAGCGGATAGTCCGATAGGGTCTTGCCATCAATCCGGATTTGCCCGCGCACAGGATCATAAAAGCGCATCAGGAGCTGCACGATGGTAGACTTGCCCGCGCCACTATACCCGACAAGAGCGATTTTCTCGCCCGCGCCTATCTTGAACGAAAGACCTTTCAGGACCTCCACATCTGCCCGCGACGGGTACGAAAACTCCACCTGATCGTAGGTAATTTGCCCGATTGCGTTTGCAGGGGCGGGGTCGGGCTCGGCCAGGTTTATTTCCGGCCTTTCGCCCATAATTTCCCCCAGCCGCTCGGAGGCTCCGATGGTTTTGTTGATTTGGGCATACATATCGCCCAGGCCACCCATGGCCCCACCAATGAAGGTAGTATAGAGCACAAACGTAAAGAGGTCGGCGATACTAAGTTCCCCGGCCTGCACCAGATTGGCACCGTACCAGATCACCCCCACAATGCCACCGAACAGGGCAAAAATGATGAAAGATACAAAGCCCCCCCGGAAGGTAGCGGCCTTTAAAGCGTTCTCGACCACGCGTTCGAGGGCGGTTTGGTAGCGTTTCACTTCCAGGCGCTCGTTGGTAAA
Source organism: uncultured Persicitalea sp. (assembly GCA_950075905.1). GTDB lineage: Bacteria > Bacteroidota > Bacteroidia > Cytophagales > Spirosomataceae > CATMVR01. The sequence goes on from CATMVR010000300.1 coordinate 2,475, forward strand.
TGCTTTCACCACGTTCACCGATTGCAGGGTTTCTTCGGCTATCACGTTGGCCGCGGCTAGTTCGTCCTGCGCTTTTTTAGAAAGACGGCGGATGTAGCGCCCAAATACCATGGCTGATACTACCATGACCGGAAACGTGGCGAGCATGAAGAGCGTGAGCTTCCAGGAAGTAATGGAAATAAGCGCGATACCTACCACCAGCGTGGCGATTTGCCGAAAAAACTCGGCGATAGTAAACGATAGTACATCCTGCAGCTGAGTTACGTCGGAGGTAATGCGGCTGGTGAGCTCACCCACGCGCCGCTGCTCCAGAAACGGAATCGGCAGAGTGATGATCTTGCTGTACACATCGCGGCGCACGTCGGCCATGGCCCACTCGCTGACGCGCGAAAACAGGTAGATGCGCAGGAAAGAAAAGATCGCCTGAAACACCAGAATCACCACCAGGAAGCTGGTGATTTCATTAATAGTATACGTTGATTTTCCCTCGATCACTTCAATGATACTGCCCACCAGCTTGGGAAAAGCCAGCGAGGTACCCGTGGAAAGAATCAGAAAGATAAAGCCCACGATAAAGTAGCCTTTATAAGGAAGGGTATATCGGAATATCTGCAGGGTCTTTTTCAGTCCGCTCCAGCTGATTTTTTTGGGGGCACCCATTGCGCTTTCTTCGCTGTCGTCGTTGGTTCTACCAAATCTACGTTTTGCCATGTTGTATTATTCTGCTTTTTATGCTTTAAAGAATCAGTCATCAATTTGCCCCTTGTAGCCCGACTGCTCAAAAATCTGCCGGGCGTTGGGGTTGCGCATGAGTTCGGGAAGGGTTACTTCGGGGTTTTCGGTCATGTAGCGGTTTACGATGCGCCAGCCCAGCCAGCGGCCGATGCCACCGGGTACGTCCGGGCCGATTTCGGGCGTAAAGGGCCGCTCACCAACATATTTTTGTTTGGTAAGGTCCGTATTCTCGTACAGAAGCCGGTTTTCTACCACAAAAGCCCAGATCTGCGTCTGACTGTTATACGTGCGGCGGAGGTCCTGTTCTGAAAAACCCAGAATCAGGCTATCGGGAGTTTCGGGCGCGCAATGTTTCACAAACTCGAACGCCTTCCCGTAGCCGATCATGTCGGCCAGTAGGGTATTATCCTGCGGGTCCATGCGGTTGTACTTGTCAGACAAGAAGAACAATATCGACGACACCAGGTACTCTTTCTGGTAGCGCCGCAGCTGGTAGTCATACACATTGGGACGGTAGGTGGCCTGCGGGCCGACAAAATAATCCAGTCCTATGATAATAAGGCTATCTGACACATAGAGGTCGCTGCCCATAAAGCCCGTGACGATCGTGGCCACCTTAGGCACCTTGAAATCAGGGTAGTAGTACTTGATATGCCGGAAGGCGTCTTCCAGGGGTTCTTCCAGAACCTTTTTTCTATCACTAAACAAAGAATCTACCTCCTTACTGAATCCCTGAAGGGCATTGTTGCGTATATGTTCATAAAGCAAGGGGGCGAGGGCAGCGCCGCTTTGTGCTACATCCGGAAAATATACCTTTCCTAGATAAGGGTGTTTTTGCAGAAATTGTTGCACATCTTCCAGGCTTTGGCAGGCAAAGAGCGGCTCTTCGAGCGAGACAATGTCAAGCTCTACCTGAATACCGCTTAGATCGGGAGACTCATCGGAAAAAAAATCGCAGCCTGTCAGGGCAAAGGTCAGGCTTAGAAAAAAGAAGATACGTTGAAGGTACATTCGCTCAGTTTCGGGAGACACGTTAATCAAACACGCAAAAGTAGCTAAAAAGTTGCAGTCTGAGGGTTTCATTAGGAGTTTGTCGGAGGATAGCATAGCTTACAAAGCAGATGTATTTAAACAGGTTACAGAAGGCTTCATGCAGAACGAATCAGACAAAAGTGTTAGTATCATTGGGTGTGGATGGCTAGGGCTACCCTTAGCAAAGTATTTATTGGCCGGGAGGTGTACTACTGTCAAAGGTAGTACAACCTCTCCCGATAAGCTGGAAATACTTCGAAAAGCCGGGATTGAGGCGTATGTGGTGAGCCTCGGCCCTGAACCACAGGGAGATGGATGGTTGGAGTTGCTGGAGGTGGATTCCCTGATTGTGGACATTCCTCCCCGCTCGTCAAGGCAGGGAGAGGAGTTTCATCCTCAACAGATTGGCTTCCTTGTTGAATTGATAAAAAAATCGCCGGTTCAGCAGATTATTTACGTGAGCTCTACGTCTGTGTATCCTGAACTGAACCGGGTAGTAGAAGAAAAGGATGTATTTGAAAGGAGTCAGTCGGCGGCACCCCAGCTGGTAGAAGCCGAAATGACATTGATGAGCCTGCGGGAAATGGGTAAGAACGTGACGGTACTGCGCTGTGGAGGCCTGATGGGCTACGATCGGATACCAGGAAAATATGTACGCGGAAAAAAGGGTATAACTACGGGCAATACGCCGGTTAATTACATCCATAGAGACGACGCCGTAGCCTCAATCGGAGCTTTGCTGCGCACCGGAGTACCTAACGAAACCTTCAACTGCGTGGCCCCCGAACACCCAACGCGCCGGGCGGTGTACGAGGCCTCCTGCCGGCAGTTTGGCTGGGAGGAACCCACCTTCGCCGAGCCGGAGCAGGAAGAATTTTATAAAGTGGTGTCTTCAGAGAAACTGGCGACCTCTCTGGGCTACACCTTTATATATAAAGATCCTCTGTCCTTTTATTACCAGCCTGACTAATGTCCTTGGTTGTTTGGGAATAGTTTTTATGTAAGTACTAGTGTTTGTTTAACATAGATAAAACAAAGGTAAGCGGAAATTGTAGGGCAGGTATCCTCTTAGCTAGCTCAAAATGTCTTTTATGTAGTAAAAACAGCATTTCAGAGGCTTTTAAATCAAGAAATATCGCTAGATACTGACGTGTCTGTTTAACTTTTTTTAAAAAAAGATTAAAATTTACTTGGATGTTTGTTTAACATTTACGTACTTTGGTTCAACAAAAAGATAATCAACAAACCTACTGCTTCCTATGACAGCCCTTGAATTCACATACAACATACATCAGGTCTCGAAGGCATTGAAACCATTTGCTATGCGATTGACCCGTGATTCTGAAGATGCCAACGATTTGCTGCAGGATACCATGTTGAAAGCTTTCACAAACCGTGAGAAGTATACCGACGGCACCAATCTCAAAGCATGGTTGTATACGATCATGAAGAATACGTTCATTACCAATTATCAGCGGATGATTCGTAAGAACACGTTCATCGACGCCACAGACAATCTGCACTATATAAATTCGTCGGAGAGTACTACCTATAATGATGCTTACTCGTCTTTCACCATGGACGATATTACAAAGGCGATCGAGTCGCTGGATGATGCCTATAAAGTACCTTTTATGATGCACTTCCGGGGCTTCAAGTACCACGAGATCGCCGCCAAACTAGACATTCCCATTGGAACGGTAAAGAACCGCATTCACATAGCCCGTAAAGAACTTAAGCACATGCTGCAGGTATACTCGCATCTGGATTAAGATTGATTTTGTGGCTAATACAACGATTTTGGTTAAAAAGAGGAAGGTTATAAAAAGTTAGACGGGTTTTCTGTCTGACTTTTTTGTTTAATATCGCCCTGAGTTAGTTTTTAGTAGTACGTACGGTATTCGATTTAGTTTATTGACCAATATATGAGTACTCCCCAACGAGTTATAGTAATAGGGGCCGGCTTTGCGGGCCTGTCTGTCGCTACCCAATTGGCCCATATGGGCTACGATGTAACAATCCTGGAAAAAAACAGCGTACCTGGCGGTCGGGCCAGGGTGTTTAAAGAGCAGGGCTTTGTATTTGACATGGGGCCCAGCTGGTACTGGATGCCCGATGTGTTTGAAAACTATTTTGCCCGCTTTGGTAAAAAGCCTTCTGACTACTACAAGCTGGTACGGCTCGACCCCTCCTACAAAGTGATTTTTTCGGCCACAGAAGACA
>CATMVR010000301.1 GCA_950075905.1 uncultured Persicitalea sp.
GCTCACCGCTATCGCCGCCACTGACGATCAGATCCCCGACGAGCACCGGCGCGGCGTCGCAGCGCCGACGGCCGTCGTCGGCGATCCAGGACAACGCCGGGTCGTCGTTGACGAAGGCGCCGTGCGGCAGGTCACGCCAGCAGCGCTCGGCGTACGTAGCGGTGAGCGCCAGCACCGGCTCCTCCATCTTGTCCTTCGATCAGCGTTTTTACTGAAACAAAGATATAGATTTTTGAAAAATCTATAAAAAGTTGGAAGAAAACTACCTCTTTGCCTACGGGACCCTGATGCGGGGGTTTGAGAACCCGTTTGCGGCGCGGCTGCGGGCGGGGTCTACCTTTATGGGGGCGGGGACTTTTCCGGGCCGGCTCTACCGCGTCAGCTGGTACCCGGGGGCTGTGTACACGCCGGAGCAGTCGGGCCGTGTACATGGCGAGGTGTACCAGCTGCACGACTTTGCTACGCTGATTCGGGAGCTGGATGAATACGAAGACGTACTGCCCGATGCCACCCTAAGCCTGTACCTGCGGCGCACGGTACCCGTTACGCTCGAAGACGGCCAGGAGCTCGCCTGCTGGACGTATCTGTACAACCGGTCGCTGGCAAAAGCTACCCTGATTCCCGACGGGAGGTTTACGGGTTGAGCGTGGATGCTGGGGGTAGATCAGTATCTGGGCGGAATTTCTTCTGCTTTTTACTATATTTACCTGTGTAGATAAACCCTAAACCGCTTCGCTATTGCTATGGCTCATCCCCCCGTGCAGGTATTGCTGGTAGACGACCACCAGATTATTTCCGACAGTCTTTCGCTTTTATTTAGTACGATGGAAAACATTGAGGTGATCGGTACGCTCAACGACAGCCGCCAGGTGATGGGCTTTCTGGAAAAAAACGAGGTAGATGTACTCGTAACAGACCTGAACATGCCCTACCTCAACGGCATTGAACTCACGGTGCAGGTACGGGAGGCATTTCCCCAGATGAAGATTCTGATGCTGACGGTCAAAGACGAGCTCGATGCCATTCAGGACGCCTACCGGGCGGGGATATCCGGCTACGTGATGAAGAAAGCAAACCGCGCCGAGCTGGAAACCGCCCTGCGGACGGTGGCATCGGGGCAGAAGTATTTCAGCGAGTCGGTGATGCGGGAGCTGATGATGGGCGGGGGGAAGTCAGAAGAAAGTACCGACCATACCGACGAGTTTGTGCAGCTTACCAAACGCGAACTGGAAATCGTGCGGCTCATTGCGCAAGAGCTGTCTACGTCCGAAATCGCCGATCAGCTGTTTATCAGCGCCGGTACCGTCGAAACCCACCGGCACAACATCATGAAAAAGCTGGGGGCCAAAAATGTGATCGGCATCATTAAGTACGCCATTAAGTATAAGATTCTGTAACGGGTACCTCTTCTATTGGTATTTCTACGGTGATACGCGTGTGCTGCGGCATACTCTCTACCTGCCAGGTACCTTTGAGTTGCTCCACGCGGGTTTGGATATTGCGCAGGCCTACCCCATTGGCTTTTGTCTTCAGGGAGTTAAAACCTACTCCGTCGTCGGTAACCGTGAGCACCACCCGATCTGACTGGTAGGTCAGGCTGATCCAGGCGTGGCGCGCCTCGGCGTGCTTGATGATATTATTGACCAGTTCGAGCACAATGGTGTACAGCTGGTACTCCACCGGTGTACTAAGCCGGCGGTCGGGGCCTTCAAACACAAAGCTAAACCCTACCATGTCGTTGCCTTTGAGCTTACCCACCAGGGTCTGAACCGCCACCCGCAGGCCTTTGGTTTCCAGCTCTTCGGGTACCAGATTGTGTGAAATCAGGCGAATATCACCATACACATCGTTGACCATTTCCAGTACATCGCTAATAATTTTCTGATCGTACTGCTGCCAGCCCTGCCCGCTGAGGGCTTCCAGGCGCCAGCGCACGGCGGCTACTTTGGTATTAAGATTATCGTGCAGCTCGGAGGCCACGCGTTTCCGCTCCATGGTTTGGCCCCGGGCCAAAGCCTCCCCAATCTCCCGGTTTTTGGTTACCAGCTGCTGGTTTTTATCTTTCAAACGCCGGTTGGTCCAGACAATGTACGCCATAATGCCAATGCCCGACAGCAGCAGGATCATCAAAAAATTCCGGGCCTGAGTCAGGCTTTTGTTTTCCAATTCCTTAATTTGAGTCTCCCGTTTTTTGGCGTCGTAGCTGGCCTGCAGCTCGTCGTACTTCTGCTGTACCTGGTAGCGTTGCATGCTGTCTTCGTGGGCGCGGTGGATTTCCAGGTAGTTGAGGGCACTTTTGTAGTCGCCGGCTTTTTTATAGGCCTGGTAGAGGTAGTTCTCTGCCCGCGACTGCATTTCGCGCCAGCCCGAGGCGGTGGCAAATTCGAGGCTTTTCTGACGGTAGTCAATGGCCTGTTCATACTGCCCTTTCTCTTCGGCAATGTCGGCCAGATCGGCGTAGATGGCAAAAGTTACCACGCGATTGTTGTACCGGCGGGCTATTTCCAGGGCTTTATCGCGGTTCTGGTCGGCGAGTTTCTCATAGCCCAGTTTATAGTACACATTGGCCAGGCAGTGCGGGTTATCAGCTTTGAGGTTATGGCTCGTGGCGCGGGGGGGCAAGGCTTCCACCTGCTTGTAGTAGCCCAGGGCCTTGCGGTAGTTTTTAACCCCAAACGAATCGTAGTAGTTATAGTCACCTAAGTAGTCCAGTATCCAGCAGAGGTTGTTGGTGTTTTCATTCTTTTCGGCCAGCGGCCGGGCTTTTTGCAGGTACTCGATGCAGCGTTGGGGCATACCGTTGTTGTTGAGCACAAAGGCCGCCAGCACATAGGTGTAGGTGAGGTCGTAGGGGTCGCCGCCGGCGCGTTGGAGCGCGGCAATGGCTTTGGTGTAGGCGTTGAATGCCTCGGTGTATTTCCCTTTTACATCGTAGCTTTTTCCCAGGGCCCGCAGGTACAGGCCTTCTCCTTTGGGCCATTTTACGGTAGCTGTCAATCGCCGCAGGCTATCCAGGTAGGCCGGAGCCTGGGAGTCATTCTGATTAAAGAGCCTTTCAGTGAGCAGGTTGAGGTTGGCTACCAGCAGGGTGTCGCGTCCGGGAGAGGGTTTTTGCTGTTTCAGGGTGCGTTGTTTGGTAATCAGGCTATCAATGGCCGGATTCTGGGCAAAGGCTGTTTTTCCCAAAAAGAGCAGAACGGCCAACGAAAAAGCCAGTCCAAGTCCAGTTTTCTTCCTGATTACCATATTCCTTAGTCATATAGGTCTCGTACTTCTCGCCGCTTTCACTAAGATAAAGAAAATCAGTGAATAAAATAGCTCAGCCCTACCTTAACCTGTAATGTTCGCACATCAGGTCGATCGGTATAGCCTATTTCGTTAAGCAGAAAGCTGTTCATTCTCCCAAGACTTCCCCCCAATGAAGCATTAAGGGCCAGGTTCTGGGTTAAAAAATAGTTAATTCCCGCCGCTGCAATTAGGGCAGAACCTTTCATGCGGAGTTCGTACGCAGTGGGGTCTCCCGTATAGAATAATGGATCGATTGTAAAATTTTGTCTAGCATATCCAACCTCGACAAACGGACGGATAAGTTGAAGGGTACCGCCCAGATTGATACGTAAGCCAGCGGCAAAGGCACTGTTATAGTAACTCCATTCGTCTGAATAGTTAAGTGCAAAATTATGAGCGTCGAAAGCAGCAAATGCCTCAAAACGCTGGTTAAATCCGTAGCCAAGGCGCAGCCCGCCACCTACGCCATTGGGTTCCCGTTCGTCCAATTGATTCAGATCTGAGGACGACCAGTTGATATAGTTGAAGCTACCGCTAAGGCTCAACCCCTCGGTGTTGGAGCGGATATCCTGGGCATAGGTGCCCATGCTTAAAATAAACAGGATCAGAGAATATACAATGCGTTTCATGGATGGTAGATGTTAGAGAATAGATAAATATAAGTAATTGATTCATAAACATTTAAGCGATAAATAGCACTGATAACCATTAACCAGTCACCAATAATCAAATTCACTGTTTGAAAACCAGACTGGTGCGCACCACCCGCACGTTGTTGACGCGGCGGTTGTGCTCAAACACCACCCGCTTGCTGTCCTTATTGCTATACTCCGGAAAACGGATCGAAATCCACTGCCCGTTGACGGCCTCCACGGCTTCAAACTGTACCGCGAGGTAGGCCCGCTGGGAGTCGGTGGACGCCCGCGCCTCGGTGATACGTCCGCGCACCCGCGCGCCGGCCTCTATGACGGTATTGCCGTTCACTACCACGGGAGCGCCGGTGCGCAGCCAGAAAGTACTGCCGCTGCGGTTTACCTGATCAGAAGTGACGGTTTCGGTAAACACGACCGGAAAACTCTCGTTGCGAAGCTCAACGGATATGGTCCGGGTGGCGGGTTTTGTTTCGGGTTGTTTTACCTCCTCGTCTTTTTCGGCAGGTTTGGTTTCTTGCTCTTTAGTTACGGGTCTTTCTTCCTCTTTGGTTGGTGGCGGTGTTTCATTGCGCTCCCTGGGTTCGGTTGGCTTTTGCTTTCGGGGGGCTTGTTCCTTGCCCGCCGGAGGATCTTCTCTCTGGATGGGCGTGGTGACGGGGTAATTGGCGCGGGTTTCGTAGGTAAGGGAAGTGCGCTCGGCCGGGATGCTGCGGGAAACCGTATCCTGGGCCGGCAAGGGCGTCAGACCAGCCTGGTAAAGGCTATCGGTAGCCTCCTGCTCAGTAAGGGCCCGGGTAGGGTGCGTATCCGTAATCCAGAAGCCCGCCACTACAATGGTCAGGGCTATCACGAGCGCGCCCAGCAAAATAAGTCCCTCTTGCGAAAATGCGTTTTCTTTCAGGCTTTCCCAGCGGGCCTTCAGGTCCAGCTCCATGGGGGCACCGGCCAGGCGGGTAGGCTCAAGGCGGGGTTTGTCGGCGGTATGGGTTACCTGCCGGGTAGGCGCTACGCGGGGTGGTTCCTGAAACTGATTCCAGTCTAGCGGGCCCGGTGTGGCAATAGCTGTCAGGGCCTGCCGGAGTTCCAGAGCAGAGGCGTAGCGCTTTTCCTGCTTTTTGTGCAGTAGCTTTTCCAGAATGTCTTCCAGGGCTTTCGGAACGGCTGGCAGGTGCTCCCGGATCGGGATCGGCTTGTGGCTCAGGATCTGATTGATGAGCGTAGAATCGGTACTCGCGGTAAAGGGCATTTTGCCCGAGAGCAGTTCGTACAGTAAAACCCCCACCGCGTATAGGTCCGACTGCTCCGAGGGATCACCACCGTCAAGGAGTTCGGGGGCCATGTATTCCAGCGTGCCCATCACGCGGTTGACGCGCGTCAGGCGCTCACTGCCCACGAGCCGGGCTATGCCAAAATCCATCAGCTTCACGCTGCCTTCTTTGGTCAGCATTAGGTTGGCGGGCTTGATGTCGCGATGCACGACGCCCGCGCGGTGCGAGTACTCGAGCGCCGTGAGCACTCCCTCGATGATGCGTGCGGCCTCGGCGACGGGCAGCGGGTGCAGGTGGATATCGCGCGGCGCCTGTTCGACGCGACAGTCACTCTCGGGCCGCTCTTTGACAGGGAAGGCGCACGGATGAAGCCCTGAGCCGCGCCCGCCGGAGAGGCGGGGTTCGCCCCGCTTTTTACCGATTTTGCCGCGCAGCTATTGACGTCTTGGCAAGGGAAGCCGAGCATTGTTGCCATCACATATTGACGTCGCGTGTTTTTGGGACCGGCATTCAGATGACAGAAGATCAGGCGCGGACTATCACGCAGGACTTTCTCGACCGTCAGGGCGATGCCACCATGGCTGGCGATGTCGAGGCGACGCTGGAGTATTGCGACATTCCCTGCACGCTCGAAAGTCTTCAGGGCCGCGCCGTGGCCAACACGCGCGCCGAGATGCGGGCGCTCTGCGCGCATTTCATCGCCGAGATCCAGGGCAAGCGGCTGACCCATATGGTGCGCCGCTGCCTTGATGCGGTGCGCAAGGGCGAGGACACGATCTGGGCTACCTATGAAACCCGCTATGTGCGCGAGCGCCAGCTGCTGACCGAAGAGCCTTACCTTAGCTTCATCATCTTGCGTCGCAAGGAGGACCGCTGGCGGGTCAGCGCCATGCAGTTCGCAGTAAGCAAGGACAGCCCCGCAAATATCACTCTGCGGGATTGGCAGGCCAACAGGATCGCTGTGCCGACCGAACAGACCCGGACCCCGGCGCCCAGCATCGACGCCCACCGCGACGTCTTCGAAAAACTCTCGCAGTGACTGCCCGGGCGATCCGTTCCGCTACGGAAACTTCTGGCTAAGACCTTGGGGAGCATCGCTTTCCGAACACTGCCCCTGGCTCCCTGCCGGAGCGGTTCGGCCCGGAGTCGACGATTTTCCCTTGATACTCTTATCCGCTCGCAGGAGGATGACCAGCGGTGATATCCTACGTATCGGACGCCGGGATCGGC
>CATMVR010000302.1 GCA_950075905.1 uncultured Persicitalea sp.
GACTATGTCGACGTGATCGTGCCGCGCGGGGGTAAGGGGCTCGTCGGCCTCGTCCAGCGCGAGGCGCGGGTGCCGGTGTTCGCCCATCTCGAAGGCATCGTCCACGTTTACATCGACAAAGCGGCGGACCCGCAGAAAACGATGGACGTGGTCATCAACGCCAAGACCCGGCGCACCGGAATTTGCGGCGCGGCGGAATGTCTGCTGATCCACAAGGACGCGCTGGATCTGGGCCAGACCGTGATCGACGCGCTCATGGCGGCGGGGGTCGAAGTGCGCGCGGGCGTAGGCGTAGCCGCTTTCGCCCTGCGGCCTCAACCCTTCCGGATGATCCAGGTACTGCCGTATTTTCCGGGCAAAGTCCGCTGGGTTTTCCGGCTCCACAAAAACACCCGCCCCAGCGTCTTCCACCAGCTTACGCGACACGCCGTCGATGGCCATGAGTACGGGTTTCTTGCAGGAGAAATAGTCGAAGGTCTTGTTGGAATAAATCGTCTTGAAGGTATCCACCTTTTTGAGTACCGAAGCGCCCATGTCGGAGGCGAGAATGTACTTGAACACCTCCCGCTTGGGTACCGGGTCCACAAAGCGGACGTTGCTAAGGCCACGCTGCCGGGCATCGGCCATCAGATCTTTCTTTTGCATGCCGTTCCCGATGAGTAAAAACAGTACATTGGTATCCCGTAGTAGTTCGGCGGTGTCAAGTACCTGCACCAGATGGTTGGCCACGCCGTGTGCACCTACGTAGGTAATCACAAACTTTCCGTCCAGCCCGTGTTCCCGGCGGAAGCCGGCCGCCTGGAAGGTAGTCAGGAGTTCTTCCGAAAGGGCAAAGTCGGCCGCGTTGGGAATAAGGATAATCTTGCGGGCCGGAACCCCCTTTTTTTCAACCAGCGTATCGCGGAAAGCGGGCGTGAGTACATTGATGAGCCGGGCTTTTTTGTACACCAGCTTCTCAAACCAGTACGCAAACCGGATGATGAGTGGGTTGGTGAGTACGCCCGTATCAATGGCTGACTCGGGCCACAGATCCCGTACCTCAAACACAAAGGGGATGCGCTTCCAGGCGGAGAGGACGAGTGCCGTAATACCTACAAACAGCGGCGGGGAAGTGACAACGATGAGGTCGTAGGGGGCGTTTGCGTGGCGGATACCCCCCAGAATACTGGAAAGAGTAAAGGAAAAATACGCCCGGAGGCGTCCCAGAAAGCTGTTGTTGTAGCTGTTTGCCACGTGGCAGCGAATCACCCTGACGCCATCGCGGTTGGTACTTTGGTGAAAATACTGCCCCTGGTATTTCCCGGTGGTGCCCCCCATGTAGTGTACCATGCCGGCTAGTACGGTAACCTCGTGCCCGGCCTGGGTCCACAGCCGGCTGATCTCGTTCCAGCGCGAGCCACCGCCGTCGTTGTCTTCCAGAAAAAACTGGTGGATCAGTAGAATACGCATTGGCGTTGTTGGTGGTTGGCTATCGGCGCGGGTCGACGTTTCGGCGGGCTTTCTCAATGCTTTGGACTGGTGGTAATGGCTATCTCGGTCTTGATATAGCGCTGCTTGGTGGTAAATACGATTCGGGCAGTGGTGGTTTTTTCTCCGTAGGTTTCGGAATACCAGCCCTCGGTAGCCGCGGGAGGGAGCTGGTGCCCCGACTGCTCCTGGGCGGTGAGGGAGAAGTTGTTCAGGAAGTACTCGGAAGGGTGCCATATCTGCTGTATGGGTACCCCCGCCGACGCGCCGTGCAGCCAATCTTCAACCAGCCAGCGCAACTGGCCGGGGGTTTTGGTCACGCGCCGCCGGTGCTTAACAGCCTGACCGCTGTGGTGAAACCCCGCAAAGTGGCCCTCAAACATCCGGTCGCCGCTATAAAACCACCCTGCCCGGCTTTCGCGTACCCACTCGTACCAGATAAAGCGCGGACCCTTGCGCATCTGGTCAAGGTCGCCGACCATGACGGTATTGTGCGAGGCCGTTCCGGCAAAATAGCGGGTCCAGCGCTCTTCGGTATTATAGAGGTACGAGCCGGCATCGCGCAGAATATTTTCACCGTTTACCCAAAGGTCCAGGTGCAGGTTGTCGGCTTGTTGCGGGCGGTCTTTGTAGTGGCCGCAGCGCAGGAAGGTGAGGGTACCCTTTTCGCGGAGCACGTAGTAGCCGCCCTTGTCAAAGGCATAGGTATCGTCGGGAATGGGCTGAGGAACGGAGGTGCCGGGGTCGAGACCCAGCCAGCGCGCTTCTTCTGCCCATGGACCGGACTCATAGGGGGGCGCTTCTCCCAGAACCAGCGCCAGGGCGTACAATTGCGGGCGAAAAATACGAAAATGACACTCGCTCAGAGGAAAAAACAGCGCGCCGTCGTTGGCGCCGTAGTTGGGTAGCCAGCCCGTGGCGGTATCCTGGCACACCCGCAAGAAGTGCAGGGAGGTTTTGGCCCGCTCGTACACCACCGGCGCCCAGCGCTCCCCGTTCAGATGGGCAAGTCGGATGCCCCAGCTCAGCAGTTGGACCACTACCCGGTGGTAGTTCATCGAAAATTGCAGAAAAGTACCATCCTTGTAGATCTGGTAGGCGATTTCCTGCTCAAACCAGCCCTTTCCCTTCTGTTTCCAGCTAGCGCTTTCCGGAAAAAACGGATAGAGCAAACCGACGAGGTACAGGGCGAGGGTTTCGGTAAGGGCGTGGTTGTTGCGCACCGCCCTGAGCGAAAACTGAATGTGGGATGCTACATGCCGCATTTGCCAGTAGATGCTGTGCATGATCTGGCCAAAGCGTGCGGGGGTCAGGGCGGGTGAGTCCCGGTAGTAGTGCAGCACAAAGGTCCAGTTGAGTACCCGCAAGGATATTTCCTGGCTGCACCGCCAGTTGGGGCCGCGGTTGACGGGATTGGTGTTGATCCAGCTTTCTATTTCTGAAAATACCAGTTCGGACTGGTCTTCCCCAAAATGATGATCGTACCGGACCAGATCGTAGAGAAAGGCAAAACGCGATTTTTCCCAAACATACTTGATATCACCCGCCTGGGGCGAGAAGTCCGGAATTTCTGTCCAGTGCTTTTGGGCGCTATACCGGTAGTGCGTATCCGGGTTGATCAGCCAGTCGGACACCTCGTACGACTGGGAGCTGAAAAAAGTGAGAAGGTCTTCTTTTTGGAACGCCCGTACGCGTTTATTCAGGTTTTGGAGGTTTTTTTTTTCAAGCTGTCCAGGAAAAAAAGGAAAAAAAAATACCGGTAGCTTTTTCCATTCTTCCCGCGAAATAAACTCCTGAAAGGGAGGGTTGGCAGGAAAACGGTTTTTCAATAAGCCGATGCGCCGCTCTACCTCATGCTTGGCCCGAAAGGCCACATAGCCCACGCCCATGTTTTTGAAAAGCTGAAATAGATTGGCAATCGAATCAAGCATCATAGTTTTTAGTTCTGGGTTCAAACACCCACCCACTCCTTTCTTTTCAGACTTTCCACGGCGGCTAGCGTAGCCCGGGTGGTGTTAAGGATTTCGGTTAAAGGTATAAGACTGGTACCGCCTTTCTCTACCGATTCCAGCAATAGCCGAAACTGCTCCCGATGCCCTTTGTCCTGAGTGGATTTTAATCTGGAAAACCCTTTGAACCCGTAGCCGGTCAACGTACGAAAATTGTCCAGTACCAGCGTTCGCTCCTGCGAGTATACCTCTACCCGCTCTTTGGCGTATGCCTTGCTGCCGTTGGAAAAGTAGTTGATGACACCCGTAGAGCCATTCGCGTAGCGCAGCAGCAGGCTAGCGTTATCGGTGGTTTCGGCGGGGTTTTGCCCCATGGCATTCATGCAGACGGCCGTCACTATACTACCGGTCAGGTAGGTGATGAGGTCGATGAAGTGGCAGGCTTCGCCCAGAATGCGCCCGCCCCCTACGGCCCGGTCGTGTACCCAGGAGTTGGCCGGAATCGCCCCGGCATTCATCGTAGCTACCACGTTCATGGGGGCGCTGCCCAGCAGCGCTTTCATTTTTTGGGCGTGAGGCGAAAACCGGCGGTTGAAGCCTACCGTCAGCGACAGGGCGAGAGGCTGCGCGTCAAAAAACTGTTCTATTTCGTCCAGTTCTTCCGCGTAAAGAACCAGGGGTTTTTCTACAAAAACGTGCTTGCCGCTACGCAGGGCTTCCAGCGTTAGCCGGGCGTGCTGGTCGTGGCGGGTGGTGATGAGGACAAGGTCTACGTCCGGGTCTTGCAGAATCTCCTGGTAGTCGGTGGCACTGCGGGCAATGCCGTGTTTCTGCGCCAGGGCAGTGCCCGACAACCCGTTGGCACTTGCAATGTATTTGAGTGTAGCGCCCTGCAAGGCTGGCAGCAGGGTCATTTTGGTGAAATTTCCCGCACCGATAATACCGATTACGCCCTTACGACCCGCAAAGGAGGTCTCCTGGTGCCGAACGGTACTGTAAAGTGATAGCTGCTCGGGGTAGGCCAGCAGGGAGGCGATGGCGCGAGAAGTGCCGATTTGCCCGTACACGGTGTCGTACTTTTCAAGAGGCACTACTTCGGTGATCAGCGGTTTTACGTCCAGCAGTCCGGTAGCCATGAGTTGCAGAATGGTCTGGAAGTTACGGTTTTCAGTCCAGCGGACGAAAGGGAGCGGGTAGTCTTGTCCTTTCTGCTCGTAGGTATCGTCATAACGTCCCGGCCCGTAGGAGCACGATACCTGAAACGTCAATTCTTTTTCGTAAAACTCCGCCCGGCTTATATGTAGTCCCACTACTCCGATGAGGACAATCTTTCCGCGCTTGCGCGACATACGGGCCGCCTGCGAAATGATGTCATTGTTGCTGGCTGAGGCAGTGATAATGACCCCGTCGGCGCCGATGCCATCGGTGAGGTCTTCCAGGTACCTCACCGGATCGTCGCCTTTGGTGGGGTTACAGGCCAATATGCCCTTGCTGCGGGCCAGCTGAAGTTTAACTTCGTCAAGGTCTACCCCTACTACCCGGCAGCCATTGAGGCGCAGCAGCTCGGCCGTCAGCAGGCCAATCAGCCCCAGACCAATCACTACCACCGTTTCGCCCAGGGTAGGGTTCAGCAGCCGGATTCCTTGTAGGCCAATGGCCCCAATGACGGTAAAGGCAGCTTCGTCGTCAGAAACAGCGGGTGGTACCTTCGACACGAGATTCCGCGGCACGCACACCACCTCCGCGTGCGGACCGTTGCTGGCCACGCGGTCGCCAAGCTGAACATCCTTTACCCCTTCGCCCACGGCAATCACCGTGCCTACGTTGCAGTAGCCCAGCGGCAGGGGTTGTTCCAGCTTGTTGAAGACCGCCTCCATCGTGGGCCGCAGGCCGTCGGCCTTCACCTTGTCCCAGACCATCTTCACCTTGTCGGGCTGCTGCCGGGCTTTATCCAGCAGGCTGGCCCGGCCAAACTCTACGAGCATCCGCTCGGTGCCGAGCGATACCAGGCTACGCCGGGTCTGAATCAGCACACAGCCCCGCCTAACCTGCGGGGCGGGTACTTCTTCAAGTTTGGTCTGTCCGTTTTTGAGGTTTTGGATAAGTTGTTTCATGCGGGCTGGGTACTTTCTGCCGGGGTTACCGGTACTAGCAGAGCGTTTATGGGAACAATGCCGGGCAAGATACGACAGAAGGCATAAAAAAAATGAACCGCTTTCGCGATTCGTTTTAGAAGGGTGGGCTCTAGACGGTTAAAGAGGTCAAAAAGTTGGGATTATAAAGATATACCCGGTTTTTGACCTGGGCCTACTGTTTGAAACCAAATTCTGAGTAGTATCAAAAAGAAATAATACTGACGAGGAGAGTCCAACAAGCCTTACCTTTTTGATCCCTGTCAAAAGACGAGGTTTTCTTTTCTGGGTATGTAAAAAATAGGGTCCGCAAAGTAGGTTCAGGATAAAAACAGGATGTATTTTTATAGACCCAACTTTTTGACCTTTACTCTAACCGACCCATGAACAAAACCTTCGGCTACGCTCGCGTATCTACCGCCGACCAGAACACCGATACCAAAATCGAAGCTTTACAGAAGTAGGGCTTTGACCGCATCTTCCAGGAGAAGATCTCAGGACTTTCCATACAAAGTTCGGCCCTGGACGAAATGCTCTCTCTCCTGCGGGAAGGTGATACGGTTGTGGTGTCCCGTTTCAACCGCCTTGGGCGAATCTGGCTGTGCCACTGACAAAGTCTACTACTTCCTGCTTCAAAAAAAGCGTTCCACACAACCCGATCTTGCTGGTTTGTGTGGAACGGACAGGCCAGGCTGCTCATTGGTCGGCCACTCCAAAGGGAAGTGCAGTTCCAGCCACCCTCACTCGCAGGGAAACAATACTACTGAATGGCGCGCCCTTGGAGGGCCGCTTGCTGAACCAACAACCAGATCAGCGTCCGGAACCTCACCGGCCACCAAACAAGAGTGGATCTATCCGCCGTTATATTGAAAGGTTGCGAAGG
>CATMVR010000303.1 GCA_950075905.1 uncultured Persicitalea sp.
ATTATAGCCAATGGCAAGGTACCCCCACCCAATATTGGGCCCCGCTCTATTGAATCTCCGGTGGGCCTGAACACGGTATACGAAACACTGGTAGACAACGCGATCATGAAAGCGTCTTCCGGCGAGATGGTTTTTTGCGGTCCCCGCGATGATCCATTCTTTGTAGATTTGGCGGGTGCTTTTGACGTTGGCAATTTCCGGCCCGAGGGAAACAAAGTCAACCCTCCCAAAGATGGTCTGGCGCGTTTTAACGTGCATACCATTGCGCTTAAAATCCCGGTGAACGTACTGCAGAAAGATGGCAAAGACATCAGTCAGGCTGCTAATATCCTGGATTCTGACTACGTAATTGGGGTATGGGCTTCGGCTAGCCGCAAGAAAATTACGACAATCTACAACGAAGGCGATGTGGGCTACGACGGCGAGTTTGTGCAGGTGTCGCGCCTTGGCATGCCTTTGACCAACGAGGCGATTATCCCCATCGGTATGAAAGATGAGTGGAACGCCACTAGTCCTTATGGTGGAGCCGACCTTAAATTTGCGAAGTATTTCGTCAATCCCGAATTAGCCCTTTATATCGATGACTCCAAGTTTGGCGGGGCGGTGCCTTCGCTGAATGCTTTGCGGATTCAGTCCAATTCCCTGGGAGCTTTTGACTTCCGGAACGGCCGCCCCGGCTTGTTTCCTTTAAAAGGAAGCCCGGCCCTGAACGGTACGGCACTAGCCGAAGCGGCCTTCGGCGGTATCCTGCTACCTGACGCGATGAGCCCCCGGGCGGTAGACCTACTACCAATCTTCTACACGGGTGTACCCAATCTGGCCCCATACCAACTGGCTACGGGCAAAGGAGGCAACCCGCTGGCAAAAGGCAAGCCGTTTATCAATAACTTTTTGCCTACCCTGGGTGATATGCTGCGGCTGAACATGGCTGTACCTGCCACGCCACGCAACGACCCTAATTTTAGTCATTTGGGACTTGTGCAGGCCGCAGTTATTGGTCTCACCAATCCGGACTTCGCCAATACCAACATCCAGTTTATCCCTAATATGGACGGCTTTCCGAACGGCCGCCGACTGGAAGACGATGTGACTACCATTGAGTTACAGGCAGTTTCGGGCGTTGTGCTGGCCGCCGTTGGCCTGTGGTACGATGACTTCATACCCGGTACTACGCCAAGCCCTCTGACGCCTCAGCTTCTGAGCGTGCTCGGCTTTACCGCCGGACCCACCATGAACGACGCGCCTTTTATGGCTAAGTTTCCGTACATGGCCGGCCCGTGGAGAGGCTTTGACTACCCACAAAAAGCAAGATTCTGATATTCACTCTTACAACATTAAGCATTATGAAAAATATATTATATAGCCTACTGGGGCTTTTGGCGTGGGTAGTATTGCTACCGGCGCAGAGCATGGCTTCGTCGCACCGGGAGGCCCCCCTGATTTCCACCGATCCATTGGCCGACAATACGGACGTGTACGCGTTCAAAAGCCCGGCTAACGCCGAAAACATCGTTTTGATTGCGAATTACATTCCGTTTGAGCATCCGGCCGGCGGACCTAACTGGTACTCCTTTGGGGAGAATATCCGGTACGAAGTGCACGTAGACAACAATGTGTCTACTGCGGGGGCTGATATTATTTATCGGTTTACGTTCAAGAACATGAACGAAGACCCCACTACGTTCTTCCTGATTAGACTGGGTAAGGAAAACCTGAAAACTACCTATACCTGCGAGCGCAGTATGGACGGTGGCCGGACTTTCCAGACGATTATCTCTAACGGAAAAGTACCGCCGCCGAACATTGGTCCGCGTTCTATCGACAATAATGTGGTAGGACTGGGAACTACCTACGGTGCCCAGGTAAACCAGGCTATTATGACCGCCAGCACGGGAGAAAAAATATTTGCTGGCCCGGTAGATGATCCTTTCTTTGTGGATTTGGGAGGCATATTTGATCTTGGCAATGTCCGCCCCGAAGGTCCCGATGCCGTTGCCCGGTTCAACTGCCATTCTATTGTCATTGAAGTACCCGTAGCTACGCTGCAGAAGGACAAGAAGAGCGTGGCCATGGCTTCCAATATCCTGGATCCCAACTACGTTATCGGCGTGTATGCTTCGTCGAGCCGCCAGATGATCAAGACGATCAACAATAACAGCGATGTTGCCTACGATGGTGGCTGGAAGCAGGTATCGCGCCTGGGCATGCCCCTGACCAACGAGGCAATTATCCCCATAGGCATGAAAGACCGCTGGAATGCCCTGCCTCCCTCCGAGGATCTGCGGTTTGCAAAGTACTTCGTCAATCCCGAGTTGGCTCTGTACATGGACGACTCGCAGTTTGGAACTGCCGTGCCAGGCTTTTCTCCGCTTCGTATCCAATCTAAATCGCTTGGTTCTTTTGACTTCCGTAACGGTAAGCCTGGTTTGTTTCCTTTGAAAGGCTCGCCCGCTCTGAATGGTACGGCACTTTCGGAAGCAGCCTTCGGGTCAATTCTTTTACCAGACAACATGAGCCCGCGCGCGGTAGATCTACTCCCCATTTTCTATACAGGAGTTCCCAATCTGCCTCCGTATCAGTTAGCCACGGGCAAGCCTGCCGGCAATCCGCTGGCTCCGGGCAAGCCGTTTATTAACAACTTCCTGCCTACGCTGGGTGATTGGCTACGCCTGAATATGGCCGTGCCCGCTACCCCCCGCAACGATCCCAAGTTTAGCCACCTGGGTCTGGTGCAGGCTGCGGTGCTGGGTCTTACCGACCCAATGTACGCCAACACCAATATCCAGTTTATTCCTAATATGGACGGCTTTCCTAATGGCCGCCGCCTGGAAGACGACGTGACCACCATTGAGCTTCAGGCGGTGGGTGGAGTGGTACTGGCTGCTATTGGCTTATGGTACGATGATTATACCGTAGGGGAGAGCCCCTTGACTCCCAACCTGTTGAGTGTGCTGGGTTTTGACGCAGGTCCAAACAAGAACGATCTGCCCTTCAAATCTATGTTCCCTTACGAAGCAGAGCCATGGAGAGGTTTTCAGGGACCAAGCTACGAAGGACCGAAAGTCACTACGCCTGATATGAAATTTGAAGTATTCATCCAGAGCATCGATTGCGCCACGGGTAATATCGTGTTCGGGTCAAGAAATGCAGCATCGGGACGTACCGTAGAATACTCAGCAGCCGGTGTGACACCTTATACAACCAATCCCAATCAGCGCATCGATCCGCCTTTGTTCAACGAAAAGGGCAACAACAACGTGCTGACCATCAAGGCACGCTATGTGGGTGATCCGGCTTCGGAAGTAACGGCGCAGTACGACTTCAAGAAGGCGTGCTCCAGCGCCCGCATCGGTGTTGAACCGACGAGCGAGGTGCTTACTTTCTCGGCCAATGTGCTGGGTAATCCTACCATCAGCGATCAGGTAGAGGTTGACTTCCGGGGCGTAACCGGCCAGGAAATGAAGATCGATGTAGCCAACAGCCAGGGTATGGTGCTGAATCAGCAAAATTTCCAGGCTTCTGGTCAGGTGGAGCGTAAAACGGTAAAAGTAGGCCGCGTGCCGGGCTACTATTTTATCA
This sequence comes from uncultured Persicitalea sp., assembly GCA_950075905.1. Lineage (GTDB taxonomy): Bacteria > Bacteroidota > Bacteroidia > Cytophagales > Spirosomataceae > CATMVR01. The sequence continues at coordinate 3,580 of CATMVR010000303.1, forward strand.
AAATTTCTTCTCCCAAGGAGAGCAAAACAATCAAGCTGCTCCGGCAATAACCGGGTAGACGAACCAGTAGCCGGAGGTAGGCATAGCCCGTCTCCGGCTACTATTTCAAACAAACTAAATGATTCTCCCCATGAACGTGCATTTATTCCAAAACCCACCTAAAACAGGCTGGCTGATGCCTTTTCTGTTGCTGGCTATCGTAACCCTTATTGGCTGCGGTGAAAAAAATAAGGACGGACAAAGTGCTTCGACCTCTACCTCCCCCATGGAAATTCCTCCCCTGTTTCAGCGTAGTGGGGAGCTTGCTGCCGCCGACGAATGGCCCAAAACCATCGCGAAAGTAGAAGAACTGAAAAAGAACATTCTAAAAAATTCGGGTGATGTAAAGCCCCGCCTGCAGATAGCGATGATCTACCTGTCTGAGGCGCGCATCACGGGCGAGCACCCCTACTACTACCCGGCCGTGCTGAAAATTCTGGATGGGGTACTCATGATGGACCCCAAGAATTTTGAGGCTACCACTTTCAAGGCTTCCGTTAAAATGTCGCAGCACCAGTTTGCCGAGGCGCGGGAGCTGGCCGAGAAGGCCCGTCAGATCAACCCCAATAATGCTTATGTGTACGGAGTGCTGGTAGATGCCAATGTGGAGTTGGGCAACTACGAGGAAGCCGTGGCGATGTCAGATAAAATGCAGGCACTTAAGCCCTCCCTGGAATCCTACTCGCGGGCTTCGTACCTGCGGGAGATTTATGGCAACTATCCCAGCTCCATTGAGGCTATGAAACTGGCCGTGAAAGCCGGCCTGCCCGGCTCGGAGCCTTACTGCTGGAGCCGAAACACCCTGGGACATCTGTACGAAATAACGGGTCAGTTTGACAAAGCCAATATGGAGTACGATCAGATCCTGGTGGTTCGCCCTAGCTATGCTTTTGCTCTGGGTGGAAAAGCCCGTATTTTGAAGCAGCAGAAGCAGTACGACAAAGCCTTGGCTACGCTGGAAAAAGCCTCGGAGATTATGCCCGAGTTTTCTTTTCACGAAGAGATGGCCGAAATATACGCCTTGCAGGGCGATAAAGACAAAGCCGCCCGCAAGTACGCCGAGGTGATTACGATGCTGGACGAAGACGCCCAATCGGGGCATTTGGTTGATCTGGAACTTTGTAAGCTCTACACTAAGCTAGGACAGCTGGACTCAGCGGCTGTGTATGGTCAAAAAGAGTACACCCGTCGGCCTCAGAATATCGACGTAAACCACGCCATGGCTACCATTGCTTTCCAGAAAAACGAGCTGGAAAAAGCTCAGAAACACATGCAGGTAGCCCTGCGTACCGGCAGCAAAGATCCCGAGTTGCTACAGCAGGCCAGCCAAATCGAGCTGGCCATGGGCAACGTAGAGGCTAGTAAAAAGCTAATCGCCGAAGCGCGGAAGGTGAATCCTTTAACGGTGCTGTAATTTTTTCAGATATTATCCATTCCTGCACCCGGCCATTGATTGGTCGGGTGTTTTTTTTTGTGTAAAATCTCAGGCGGCAGGAGGTGAATAATTTGGCCTTATCCGGTCCGCTGCCGTATTGCAAGTTTGTGCTACACCGGCTATATTTGTGCATAAGCCAATTCACACGAATCAAGTATTGAATCCATTGTTCAACATCCAGCGGGCGCGATTCGCCTACCTGCGCAGCATGTGTTCGCACGTGCCCGGTATGTAGTGCCCTTCTTTCTCCTTTTTCTGTTTCAAATCCAGCCCGGCTGGTTGTTCTGATCGTGCGGTCTCTTGTGGCAGGCGCGGTTATGACGACGTATTTCAATAATTTTAGGTACACTATTTCTAATCGGGCCTTAGGCCCGCACTATCGTATTCCCTATGAAGAAAATCCTCGTGATTGGCATGGGCAAAGTAGGCTCACTTGTGGGTACCTTGCTCAGCAAACAGTTTGACGTTACCGGCCTGGACAAATCCCAACCCGGCAAAGAGCTCGGGTTTCCCGTGCAGCAGGCAGACGTCACCGACGCCGCGGCGTTGCGCCAAAATATGGAAGGCTTCGACGCCGTGGTATCGTGTATGCCCTATAATTTGAATTTACCCATCGCCAAAACAGCCTACGAACTGGGTATCCACTACTTCGACCTGACTGAAGACGTACCCACCACAGCGGCGATCCGGGAGATGGCCAATGACAGCAAGGGCGTCATGGCCCCGCAGTGCGGGCTGGCGCCGGGTTTTATCGGCATAGTGGGCGCGAGTCTGGCTCAGAAATTTACTAAGCTCCGCGACATCGAGCTGCGGGTGGGAGCCCTGCCCCGCTACCCCAATGGCCTCATGGGCTACTCCTTTACGTGGTCGCCGGCGGGGGTAATCAACGAGTATATCAACGACGCCGAGGTGATCCACAACGGGGTACGCAAAACGGTTTCGTCGCTGGACGGCATCGAGGTTATCAATATAGAAGGCCAGGAGTTTGAAGCCTTTACTACCTCGGGCGGGTTGGGTACCATGTGCGAAACCTACGAGGGCAAGGTAGATACCCTCAACTACAAAACCATACGCTACCCCGGCCATGCGAAGCTGATGCGCTTTATGCTGTACGAGTTGATTCTGAAAAACCAGCGGGAGCTGATCGAGAAGATTCTGACCGAAGCGAAGCCGCCCGTACAGGAAGACGTAGTATACGTATACGCCGTGGTGGAAGGCTGGAAGGGCGACCACCTCGAACGGGAGGAGTTCTACCGGGCCTACCATCCCATCGAGATCGACGGGCAGCATTGGCGGGCCATTTCCTGGACTACCGCAGCCTCCATTGCGGCGGTGGTAGAAATG
>CATMVR010000304.1 GCA_950075905.1 uncultured Persicitalea sp.
TATTGCCCGAATACTCGCCAAAAGCTTTGTTCAGTTCCAGGTCGTTCAGTTCGCCCGTGTAGACGTACAGCTGGTATTTAATAGTTTCAGACATGCCTTTTTTGATGGTCCAGTCGGCCATACGAGCCTTGGCCGGACCAATGCCCAGCTGCCCATCTACGCGCCAGTAGTTGGGGTACCCCTTGTTGGATGGGTGCTCAAACACCGCAATATGTACCAGATCATTACGGCCTTCCACCTGCATGCCCACATCGGTCCACATGGCGCGTTGGCCTTCGGCTTTTTCGTTGCGTTGCCGGGCGGCGTTGATCACTTCGCCTTTGATTCCCTGCTTCCAGGGCATGCGCACAAAAAGCCCGCCGTAGTCGTACTTGCCAATGGTGACGTCGGTCTGCGCCTCGCCGTTCCATTCCAGATCAAGTAAATATTTACCCTCGTGCTCCCGCATGGTCCAGTGCTGGGTTTCGGTGAGTACGGCGGTGCCGGTGGAGTCGAGCAAGTCATAGACCGTTTGCCACTGCACCGTCTCGCCTTCTCCCACCAGCACCGTCGCCGACTTTTTTCGCCAGTAATTACCCTCGGGATGATGGAAATAGTCGCGACCATTGACGCGGGTAAAGCCCCAGTAAATACCCGTTTGGTGCTTATGGTGGCCGGGGCTGTACTCGGTGAGCAGCCCTTTGCCGTCGGGGGCCACGATAGGGTGGAGGTAAGGACGAAAATCGGCTTTGGCCACCTGGGTCAGAATGGGCTTGCTTTCTCCCTTCCGGAATACCTCGATGGTACCCGCGGCTTCATTTTGCCGGATGCTCAGGGTAGTAGCGGCAGGTTGGAGCCCCTGGGGGCCGATATCAAAGTGGCTATGTACCAGATACGCAAATGGCAGAAGCAGGAGCGAAAGGATGGGTAAGGTAATGCGCATTATGGCCAGAAATTAGTTTTTCAATAAAGAAAAAAAAGGGCCTGTTTTACCCTAATGACTCCTGGCCGCCCAGTTGTTTCAAAAAAAAGACCGGAAAGCTAAGTTTCCGGTCGGTAGGTCTACTTCATCGGCTCTACCGGCTGCTGCCCGGGTACGGGGTCCGGGTTTATTTCCGGAATTCCGGGGTCCACCGGGCTTCGCTCAGGGTTTGGATCCCTGGGAGGCGTCTCCTGTGGCGGGTTAACAGGCGGGGTTTCGCCGGGTATAACGGGCTCAGGTGCCTCGGGCTGATTGGGTAAAACCGGTGTTTCGGGTGGCCCCATGGGAGGGGTTATGCCGGGTATAGGGGGATTTTGGTTCTGTATCATAGGTAGTTGAATTTTGGCAGGCCATGATGCCGTGCCGTGTTTAGTGATTCTTCCCTAAGATACTAAAAAATCATTCCCTTTTAAAATATTCCGTGGGTGCATCTGACAACCATTTCATCCCGGCTCTTGCCGGTATATTTTGGTCATCAGAGCGTACAAGTCCGGATGTTTTTTCTGAAAAAGGTCCGGCTGGTTAAAAAAGTACTCACTCACTACGCTGAAAAACTCCACTTCGTTCGTAGCCCCATACGGGTTAATGTCGGATTCGTTCTCTTTAATTTTCCCGATTTCCCGGTGCACCAGTTTAAGCCAGGGAATCACGTATTGTTTCTGCATGAGGTTTTCGGGTATACCATCCGTAGCGCCGTCGGCCTTGTCGATCAGGTGCACAAACTCATGTATGCCGACGTTGCTCTTACTCTTCTCGTTTTCAAAGCCCTGGCGCAGAGCGGGTAAAGACAGGATCATCAGCCGGTTCATATCGCCCGAGCCCACTTTTCCTAAAATATTCCGCTTTTTTCCTTCCGTCTGATTCTCCGCGTTGAAAGTACCTTTGTATAATATGACTTCGTCGATGTTTCTGTACCGTAGTTGGGAAAAACCAAACAGGGGGATGACAGCACTCGCGGCTACGAGCAGTCGGTCGGCATCGTCGATTTCGACTTCTACCCCCGTTACACTTACATTATTTAAGAAATGCAGAATTTCATGCTCAAAACGGGTTTTGTCGTTCCCGGAGAGTTGTTCGTAAAACGAAACCTTGTCTGCAAGAATGGCTTTCCATTCTTCCGAAAAATGGCGGTGCTTCCGCACTTTATTTCTGAGCCAGCCCTGCCAGGCAATAAAGGCCAGGAACAAAACAAAGAGAACGATGATAATCCACTGCGAAAGGGTAAGCATAAGGCTGGGGCATAAAGTGGCACGTACCTGTCATTATGCTCAAAGATTGAGCCAGTAGGTTACCTTGGCAATGATCGCCCGGTTCTTCACCAGAAATGAATCGGCAAAGTAGTTGTCGGAATACACCAGAAAAAAATCTGAGACCGGCCGGAAGCGCCACTGAATCCGGCTGTTGATGTTGACGTTATTGGTCAGGTTGTTGTACTGAAAGAAAGTGGTCCAGAACAGACTTCTCGAAAAGGTAATATCCGTCCGTGGGCCAATGAGCAGCAGGTTGCCCTTACCGCCGGAGGAGGTAATACGGCTCAGGCTGAAATTGAGGTTAAGTAGGCCATAGGGTTGAAACCGGTAGATCACCGCGCCGGTCAAACTGGCGATGGTCCCGTCAAAATTTTGTCCGAACACTCCCCGCATTTCTAGTGATATGAGTTTGCGGCGATCGGAAATAAAGTTAAACTGGGCATTGGTGTAGCGGTAGCTGGTACCCCGCTGCAAAGGCAGGTTACCGCTACGGGTGGGGTCGAAGTTATTGAGCAGCAGGGTGTAGTTATTGGCTACCTGCCAGGTAAACACGGCATTATTGCCGGTAGTGATTTCGCCCACGATGCCGATGGACTGATCCGTTACGCCTGAGTTGAGCTTGCGGTATTCCTCGTAGCTGATCCCGATGTACTGCTTATTGATCAGCCGTTTGCCAGGGTAAAAGTTAAGTAAAAACCGGGGATTTATCCTGAAAACGTTCCGGCGGGGTACCACGCCTACTTCGGCCTCGAAGCCTTCGCCGATATAAAAGTGATTCCACACCGCCTGGTAGCGGTACTCATTCCGGATCAGCGACGCCCCGGTGCTGAATTTCTGATCCTGGCTACCGGGCGTGAAGGCTTGATGGTAGTAGGCCTTGCCCTGCCAGCGGTTGTCGGGCGAGGCAAGGTTATATTCCAGACCGGCCACGCGGTTGTAGTCGTTCTGCCCGGCCACAGGGTTAAACACCTGCTTGTTGACCAGCATGGCCGTGATGTTGGAGCGGCTGAATACCTTCTGCTGCACCACGGCCACGGTAGTATTGGCGTCGGAGATGCCGCGTTCTTCGTCGCGGGCGGTTTGGATGTTGAGCAGGCCAATCCGCATGTTATTGCTGACCTTACCGTTGAGCCGTACGCCCGACAGGATGCGTATAGGCGTGTAGGTACCCGTGGTAGTATCCACTTCGAGGCCTACGCGCCGCGAGTAAAACGGGGTAAAGTTCTGGTTGCCGAGGCCCGACAGAAAAGGCTCCTGGCTTCCGAAGGTGCCGAAGAGATCGGAGTTTTCCAGAAAAAACTGGCGCTGTTCGGGAAAAGAGAGCGAAATATCAAAGCGCGTGAGGTTTTGTACCTGCCGGTCTGCTTCGACGGTGGAGAAGTCGGGGTTGATGGTGGCATCCAGGATCAGGCCGGGCGTAATGCCTACTTTCAGGTCGCCCCCCACGGAGTTGAGAGGAGTGCGTAGGTGGGGTTCTTTTAGATGGTCGGAGGCTCCGCCCGCCCGTAGGTAGGGGATGATGGCCAGGTTGGCACCGGGCTTTTTGAGGGGCCTGGCAAATTTCATTTCGCCGGTAAAGGCGAGGTTGAAGATGAGCTGGTTTTGCGGAATCCGTACCCAGGTAGACTGCTCGTTGCTCTGGGAATCAAATCGGTAGCACATGAAGTTCCAGGCGTTGCTGCCCTCGATGTACCGCAGCGTTTTGAACGGAATCTTTACTTCGCAGGTCCAGTAGGTGTCGTACATTTTGGCCTCCCCGTACCATTTATTATCCCAGAAGGTGTTAAAAAATTGGGTATCGGAGCCCCCGTTGGAGATAAGCGCCTCGCGCATAACGCCGAAGGGATTCATCCCGAACAGAAAAGCATTGGTCTGATCCTGAAAGGTATCAAACACAAAGCTGATGTTATCATTTCCCGTAGCCCGGTAGTCGCGGCGGTAAGAGGGTACGATAAACTCATTGTTATCCGCGTAGCATTTGGCGGCAACGTAGAGAAAGTTTTCATCATAGGTCATGTATACCTCGGTGGGGTGCTGCGCCGGCAGGGAATCGGTGGGGAAATACTGCCAAAACTGATCCGTAACCAGGTGTTGAGCCCATTCGGCCTCGTCAAGTGCACCGTCTATGTCGAAGGAGGTACTCGAAGGGGTAACCTGCATGGAGGGGGTAGGGTAGCGTTCCTGCGCCACCGCCAGGAACGTAACACACGAAAACACAACGGACCAGAAATAAGAAGTGTAAAGTTTTTTCATAGATAAAAGGGTAAGCCAGGGGAAACCGACACCGGCTGCTGCGGAAAATCTGGCAGATCGGATGGGGTGCACCGGTCACAAATATAACTCAGAAATAGCACCGAGACTACGCGGTCGGAGAAAAGTCATTGGCGGGCGTCTTTCCTGCTGTTCCTGGTATCGCAACGAAATTTGCCTGCTTGAAGTACTGATTGGTAAATTCGGTCGTTTCATCAGTAACTAAAAATGAACACAGTAAACCTATGAACCATACTTTCAAGAGTGCGGCTGCTTTCCTCTTTGCTACTATAACTATGATGGGGTGCAGCTCTTCAAAAACAGTGGTGTACGATTCCAAATGGAATGCGCCCTTTACCTATGTGAATGAGGCCAATCCCGACCAGATGGACCAGCAGTCGCGGCTGCGTTACGGCCTCATCAACGATGACCAGTACATGTTCATTACCCTCAAAACCCGGGATCCGAATTCCATCAAGCAGATTCTGACTAACGGACTACGGCTTACGTTCAGTCCGGGCAACGTGCGGGAAGACTACGCGCTGGTGTTTCCGGTCGTAACCCGCGACGACAAGCGTGCCCTGCAAAAAATTCAGTTGGACTTGCCCAATAGCCTCACGCTGAACCGAATGCTGGAAGCTTTCAACAAGGAAGCTCTCTGGAAAGACCGGCAAGGCGAGCGATTTATCAACCTCGTCGATAATCAGACGGGTATTCGTTGCCAGATTACCCTGGACGAAAACCAGGAGTTAACCCAGCAGTTCAGCATTCCCTTTGAGCGCCTGGGCACTACCCCCCAGCAGGCTGGTGTGGTAGATGTGGCCATCAAAACCGAGGGTACCGGTGGGTTTGGCTCGGGGATCTCGCCCAATATCAGCGTAGGTATGGGGAGTGGTGGCTTTGGGTACGGTGGTTTCGGCGGGGGCGGAGTGAGTATCGGCACCGGCGGCCGCAACAATCCCAACGATCGCACCGTCAATCTGCGCCTGCAGGTACGGCTGGCCCGCGACAGTTTCAGAGAAGATTTACGGTAGTATAAAACAAAAAAGGCGTGCTATCCAGCACGCCTTTCGCAATTCTCTTATGAATAAATATTAGATAACCTTTACGTTAACTGCATTTAGACCTTTCTTACCTTGCTCAACTTCGTAAGATACTTTGTCATTCTCGCGGATGTCATCGGCCAGGCCAGATACGTGTACGAAAATGTCTTGACCACCATTGGATGGAGAAATGAAACCAAATCCTTTGGTGTCATTGAAAAACTTAACTGTTCCTTCTTGCATTGTATTGATATGTATTGATAAAACTTATAACAAAGGAAAGACTTTAAATCGGAGATTCCTATTATAATTTGATTATCAATTAAATATTTATTGAACGGCACAAAAGTTCTTCACTTTATTTCAACGAAATTGTCCTTCCAGTTTTAGCCGATTTTCGGGCAGCTTCCAGGATTTGTACGGCTGTTATGTTCACCGGAAGCTCGTATAAGTCGTTTTTGTCCATCTTTAGTCGTCCCTGTACTACATCTGCCAGCACTGAAAACGGATCTTCAAAGGGAGCCGGCCGGGGAGAAAGTTTCAGCGTCTCTTCCGGATTTTTTTCCGCCAGGCGTTGGCGCACCGTGGTACGATCTACGGCCACAGCATAGCCCTTGGTGCCGTAGACCTCCATATCCTTACGGGCAAAGGTCCAGTTCCAGGAGCCCTGTATGATGCACTGCGCCTTAGGGTATTGGAGTATAATGGTGGCCTCGTCGTCTACCTTGGGGTAGATGTCGGGCTTGTTTTGCTGCGTTATGGCGGTCACGGTGAGCGGCTTTTCACCCTGCATCAGCCAGGTCATCAGATTGGCTCCGTAGCAGCCAAAATCAGTCAGGGCACCACCACCATTCAAAGCGGGGTCGATAAGCCAGGTGACAATTTCTTC
>CATMVR010000305.1 GCA_950075905.1 uncultured Persicitalea sp.
GGCCCCCATCATGGGTACCCCGAAAAAACATTCGAGGTAGCGGTGGCTGTCCCAATCCATCACGGCCACGGTATCGCCGGGCCCGATGCCCAGGCTGGTCAGGGGGTTGGCCAGCCGGCGTACGCGACGATTAAACTCGTGGTAATTCATCCGGAATAAATCGCGATAGATAATTTCCCGGTCCGGGTTATAGCGTAAACTCTGGGCGAGTAGCGTTTTGATGAGAAGAGGCTGATCGTAAGCGGAGGGAGTGCGTGGGATTTGTCTGGTCTTTATCATTTTGTTTGTTTTTATTTGTTGACAGAAATCTGTGGCGGAAGATTGCTCAATTTAACAAACACAAACCAGAAAAGGTACTCTTTTATCTTGATTCAATTCAAAAATGACGAAAATTACTCCTCCAACTCAGGCTGAAATTGAAGCTGCCCACGCGCGCATCAAACCGTACATCCATCGGACTCCCGTTCTGACCAATCAGACGCTGAATGAATTTGCCGGAGCCGAAATTTATTTCAAGTGCGAAAACTTTCAGAAAATCGGTGCCTTCAAGGCCCGCGGGGGAGTAAACGCTGTACTGAGCATGACTCCCGAAGAGCAGGCCAAAGGCGTAGCAACGCACTCCTCGGGCAACCACGCCCAGGCTATTGCCTACGCCGCCCGGGTGGTGGGTACAAAGGCCTACATTGTCATGCCCGACAACTCCCCCGAGGTAAAGGTGAAGGCCGTGCAGGGGTACGGGGCCGAGGTAACATTCTGCAAAAACACGCCCGAAGAAAGGCAGGCGACCCTCGAACAGGTAGTGGCCCGCACGGGGGCGGAGTTTGTGCACCCCTACAACGACTACCGGGTTATTGCCGGTCAGGCTACGGCCGCGAAAGAATTGATCGAAGACGCCGGGGTAGCCTTTGACACTCTCATGGCACCGGTAGGCGGCGGGGGCCTGCTGAGTGGTACGGCGCTGTCTGCCCTCTACTTTTCACCAAACACCACGGTGGTGGCCGGCGAACCCGAAGGGGCCGCGGATGCGATTCTTTCGTTTCGAAGCGGGCAAATTGAACGGGCACCCTTCGTAAAGACCATCGCCGACGGTCTGCTTACGCCCCTGGGCGACAAAACCCTGCCCATCATCCTGGATCACGTATCAGAAATTCTGACCGTATCCGACGAGGAAATCATCGCCGCTATGCGCCTGATCTGGGAGCGAATGAAAATCATCATCGAGCCCTCCTGCGCCGTACCCTTTGCTGCCTTGCTGAAAAATAAGGAAGAGTTTGCCGGTAAAAAAGTCGGCATTATCCTCACCGGAGGCAACGTAGATTTAGGACGATTGCCATTCTGACAGCCATTTCGACTTAAATCAAAGTAAAATTCAATTACAAAAAAAAAGTCCCTCTCCTGACAGGAGAGGGATTTAGGGAGAGGTAAGGTTAAATCACTTCTCCACCTCATTCAACTCCACATCAACCGAGTTGCTAATAAAAGCTACCTTCTTCCCATCCGGCGACCAGGAAGGGGTATTGATGGTACCCTGTCCGCCGTAGAGGTAGGCAATGACGGTAGGCTTACCGCCATCAAGGGGCATTTTCCGCAGGTATACATGTTTGTAGAAGGGGTGGTCGCCGGAGGCTACCTCTTCTTTCAGGAACGACAAAAAGATAATGGTCTTTCCGTCCGGTGAAATATGCGGAAACCAGTCGTGAAACTCGTCGTTGGTGAGGGGCTCCTGCGCGCTGCCATCGGCTTTCATGCGCCAGATTTTCATCGTACCGTCGCGGTTGGAATTGAAGTAGATGTACTTACCATCGGGCGTATATTCCGGACCGTCATCCAGTCCTTTGGCGGTGGTGAGCTGTACCTCGGTTCCTCCTTCGGCCGGGATACGGTAAATGTCATACTCCCCGTTGCGCGAAGCCGTGTAGACCAGGTACCTATCGTCGTGCGACCAGCCGTGCAGGTAGGAGGGGCCCTGCGGCGTAATTTGCTTTGGGGTACCCCCCGTAATGGGTACTGTATAGATGATCGAACCGCCGAGTTTCTGAACACCACTGCTGAGCCCCAGCATTTTGCCGTCAAAAGAAATCACGTGGTCGTTGTTATTATTTTTCACATCTCCCGTGTTTACTACCGTGGGAGTCCGTTTTGCCAGATTGAAGTTATAAATGAGCCCTTCGCTGTTGTAGATCAAGGCTTTTCCGTCAAGTGTCCAGTTGGGAGCCTGCAATGATTTGGGAGAATTGTAGATCAGCTGCCGATCACCGGAGGTAACATCCAGCAATTCGATGCTACTGCCCAGGTACGTACGGTAGGGTACCAGGCTACTGGGAGCCGGAACGGTTATGCGCACATCGCTGTATACCCCTTTTTCGACCACATCCTTGTTGTGCGAACCTAGAAACAGACCCACGTACACCTCGTCGCCAAGATCAAGATTTTCTACCGACTCCGTTACGAAAGGTTCGCCAAACCGGGCTACGCGCATGGTATAGGTGTTGCCGGTCCGTTCGAGCTGAATCACATCGGCCTGCGTAAGCTTTGATTTGATTTCATCGGTATTGGCTCCGGCCGTTTTCCGATATTGCAGGGAGGTGAGACCATCGCCGTGTACCACAGCATTGATATGGGGCGAGTTTCCTTCCAGACTTTGCCGCACCATCCAGCCCACTTTCCGGTGGGGATCTACGCCCTTGCCCACAAACCGGGCCCGGGTATAGAGGATAAAATCCCCCTTCATTTTCTTCCACAGGTAGTGAAACTCATCGTGGTCAAACCAGACATTGTAGCCCGAGCCACTCATCTCGTACTCGTGGGTTTTGGGGTTATAGACGGCCGAGCCGGGTTTTACATCTTTGCCGATATCGCCGTGCCCGTCAAAAATCCCCAGATTGGCCGACTGGGAAAAGGCAGCGGTTGCACATAGAGCCGTCAGGCTAAGAGCAGCGAGTACTTTGCTTATTTTCATTCTGGTTTCCTGTACGTTGATAGTTTTACTAATTAAAGAAATTATACGACAAAAGTAAGCACTTTGTAAAATGTACCCCTCCGGCCAACGATTTATCAGGTTGGGAGCCCAATTCATACCGTAAAACAGCATACAGCGCACCTACTAAGTATTTCCTGAGTGCGATTCCAGGCAAATAAATTGGAAGTTGATTTTATTAATTGGCTGCTTTTGATTTACTTGGTCAAAGTTTCCATAGACCCGACATGTGAATATAAAAGCCCCTATACCCGAAGAGAAGTTAATTGTCTATCTTAAACATAAGGATGAAAAAGCCTTTGAGTTACTGTATGATAACTATGCGGGCGCATTGTTGGGCATTATTTCCAGAATTGTCAAGGAGGAGGAAGAAGCTGAGAATGTATTGCAGGACACGTTCGTAAAAATATGGCTGAATTTTGACCGGTACGATAGTTCCAGGGGTAGGCTATTTACCTGGATGATGGCCATTGCCCGCAATTCTGCCATTAATTTTTTAAGAATACATAAAAATAATATCACCGAACCAATCCATAACCACGAGAGTTGGGTATATAACAGCAGTACTTCGGTAGAACTGACGGAAGTAAACTACATTGGTGTGCGGGAGCAGGTCTCACGACTGGACGAAAAGCTGAGAGTCATTATTGAATTGATATATTTTATGGGCTACACCCAAAAGGAAGTAGCCGACAAACTGAAATTGCCGCTGGGTACTGTGAAAACCAGAACCAGAACAGCCCTCCAACATATTAAGGGTTTTATTGGAAACCTTTGATGCTAAGAAAGTCTATGAACATAAGTGAACTAATACAATCAGGCACCCTGGAAGAATACTGTTTGGGGTTGCTGCCCCCAGCCAAAAATGCGGAGCTAGCGTTGCTTGTGCGTACTCATGCCGAGCTAAGGGCGGAGGTAGAATCTATCGAATCTGCCTTGCGGGTGTACTCCCATGTTCCCCCAAAGCAGGGAAGTAAAGCGAAGGTATTGGCCACGCTGTCTGCCTTGTCGGCGCAGGAAACCATCGACCTTGCGTCCCCCCCACTGGTGCACAAGCACAGCAACTACCGCCTTTGGAACGCCGCGTTGCAGGGCATAGCCCCCCAGGACGGCGACCAAACCTTGCAGTATACCCTGATTGCCGATAACCAGGACGTGGAGCTGACCGTCATTTGGCTGTACGAAGAAGTGACCGAGGAACCCCACCCCGCCGATCAATTTCTGGAAAGTTTTCTGGTGCTGGAAGGCAGCTGCGTCTGCAACCTCGAAGGATCACCCGTGGTGCTCGGTACCGGCGACCTGCTGGAAGTACCCTCCGATATTGAGCATACCGTAACGCCCACGTCCACCGATTTGCCCTACCTGAAAGCCCTGGTGCAGCGGAAGAAGGTGGTTAGGGGGTAGCTATATATTTGATAAAGAATTCTATTCATAAAAAAATCCATAACTAGCCGATAGCCATGATTTAAGTGGAGACGGAGGGATTTGAACCCTCGTCCAGAACAGAAGAACCCTGCGCTTTCTATATGCTTATCTTTGATTCTATTCCCTGGCCTGTGACTCACAGGCCTTTTTTTACATGTTCAAAAATTTGTTCAAAAGAAAAAAAGGAATCATAATTAACTCTACTTCATGAAATTTAGAACTACCTGATTGTCCACAAGCTGTGCCATACCCGAATCATGTGTCACTCTAAGCAGTTCTGGGCACAACTGGTGAGAATTGAATGACGGGTGGAGGGGAAGTGAAATATATCTAACAATTAGTTGGCAAATTGCCAACTAATTGTTAGATTTGTACTGTGTTTTTGGAGGGGCCATGTACTATCTTTCACTAAACATTACGTTGAAAAGGGCTAAGCCAAGCTTAAATTTTAAAACCCGACATTGTTTAGATGATTGTTTTACAAGCCCGCAAGTTGGACAAGTTTGCAAGAAAACACGCAGATGCCGGTAAGAGTCTTTCAGTTTGGAAAACCACTGCTAATAGAGCAAATTGGAAAAAGAGTACTGATGTACTGTCAGATTTTCCGAATGCAAAGATCATTCCCGGACACCGCGCAAGATTCAAAATTGTGGGCAATAAGTATCGTCTTATTGTAGAGATTGACTACAACGACGGAATTGTAGAAGTTAGATTCATCGGAACCCATGAAGAATACGATCAGGTCGATGCAGCTACCATATAATCGCTGGGCTCCAAATTTTTAGTGTATAGATGGAAAAGAAAAAATCAGGCTGGTATCTTATTGAAAATGAGCAGGACTATGATACTGCCCTAGCTCGCTATGAGGAAGTAAAGTATGCCGTCACGGGAACGGTTGAGCATAAGGAAAAACTTTTGCTGGCACACCTCATTTCTGAATTTGAAGAAAAAACAAGTGAACTACCAGAAGTAGATCCGGTGGAGTTAATCAAAATCCGGATGGAGGATTTTGGTTATAAGCCTTCTGACCTCGCCAGAGAATACGGCGACAAAGGTACCATTAGCAAAGTATTGAATTATAAGCAGGCACTTTCGTTAACAATGATCCGAAAATTCAGTCGGCTATTGCATATTCCAGCAGAAGCTTTGATTGCTGAATATGAATTGAGATAACATCGTGAACTCTATTCATATTCCCTATGCTGTGTCTCACAGGCTTTTTCAACGCTTTTAAATAAAAAACACTCTAACTAGCTACTAGTTAGAGTGTTGGTGGAGACGGAGGGATTCGAACCCTCGTCCAGAACAGGGGAACCCTGCGCCTTCTACATGCTTATCTTTGATTCGATTTTCGAGCCGGACAAGGTTCAAAGCAGACCTTCATCGTAGCCTTAGATACTAGGTTCTCGTTGGTTTTCCGTATCACTATACCAACCAGCGCTGCGGTTCGACACCCCTTGATCCACCCGGCAGCACGTAGGATGGAGGGATGATGGCAATTTGCTAATCCTCCGGATTAAGCAGCCATGGCGTAGTTGTACTCGCCAGATATTGTTTGAAAGCATTGATTTGCGAGAGGTACTTTCAACTCTCGGCATGCTTACACAGACCTCCAACCCGCTGTCAATACCAGTCGCCCCCAGAGTCTTGTAAACGGGGATTCGAATATCCCCGGATTATATTGACATTTTTTGGCCCCAAAAAGTTCAGTGTAGAACAGATTGTTTTTTAAATATTAAAATTCCCACCGGTAACTCAGTATCGGTATCAGGCCCAGCTGGTAGCGTTGTACGAGTTGCCGCTGCAGGATGTCGTAGTAGCTGTAGGCCTCGTTTTGGGTATTTGATACATTCTGAATATCCAGGGCCAGGGTACGGCTGTATTTGGGGTGACTTTTCTTCCAGTAGATACGCAGGTCGGGCCGGAAGTAGTCTTTCATTTTCAGAGTGAAAGCGTCCTTGACTGAGTAGATGGTAGTTCGTTCTTCC
>CATMVR010000306.1 GCA_950075905.1 uncultured Persicitalea sp.
CCCGGTGAAGTAGTGTTATTATTAATTGAAAATTGAGAGTTGAAAATTGAAAGTGTGGCCCTCGCTATTTGGGAACAGGCGCTTTTTTACGCATATTTTTAACAGCACGAAGGCCGGAACAATTGCTCCGGCCTTCGTGCTGTTAATTCAGCTTGACAATTTTCTTTACTCAACAAAACCATTGTCAACTAACAAGCTACACCTACCCTAGTCGGGCGAGTGCTTCCTTGATCGTTGCAATCTTGGCTTCGGCGTCGGCTTGCTTCTGGCGCTCTTTTTCCACGATATCACCTTTGGCATTTTGTACAAAACGCTCGTTGGAAAGTTTCTTCGCTACCGAAGCCAGGAAGCCTTCGGTGTATTCGAGTTCTTTGAGTAGGTTTTCGCGCTCGGCTTCTACGTCTACTTCCCCGGCCAGGTTGATAAAAAACTCGTCGGAGCGTACCAGGAACGACATGCCATCCACCTGCTCCTTTACATACTCAATTTCCGATACATTGGCCAGCTTCCGGATCAGCCCTTCCAGCGTATGGTAACGCGCCTCTGAGTCGGTACGGATGGCAAGAGGTAGCTCGGTTTTAGGGCTCAACCCTTTGGTATTACGTAAATTGCGAATAGCCGAAACCACTTCAAACAAGATATCAAAGTCGGCCAGCAATAAGGTATCCACACTCCCCGGCTGCGGGTAGGGTGCCAGACAGATGGTCTCCTTTTCGCCCCGCTGCCCAATATTCTGCCAGATTTCTTCGGTAATAAATGGCATGAACGGATGCGTCAGGCGCACGAGCTTGTCAAAGAAATTCAGGGTAGCCTCGTACGTAGCGGCGTCGATAGGCTGCTGGTACTCGGGCTTGATCATTTCGAGATACTGGGCGCAGAAATCGTCCCAGATCAGCTTGTACACGGCGTTCAGGGCATCCGAAATCCGGAACTTTGTGAACAGGTCAAGTACCTCCGTGAGCGTTTGGTTGAACTTGGACTCAAACCAGTCAATCGCCAATTGGTTGGTAGCGGGTAGCTCGGCCGATACCTCCCAGCCCTGCGTCAGGCGGAAGGCATTCCAGATTTTATTGCAGAAATTACGTCCCTGCTCCACCAGTTTTTCGTCGTAGGGCAGGTCATTGCCCGCCGGTGAGCTAAACAGCATCCCCGTGCGTACGCCATCGGCCCCGTGTTTCTCGATCAGGTCAATCGGATCGGGTGAATTGCCCAACGATTTGGACATCTTGCGGCCCTGCTTGTCGCGCACGATACCCGTCAGGTATACATTTTTAAACGGATAGGTACCCTTGTACTCGTAGCCCGCGATGATCATGCGCGCCACCCAGAAAAACAGAATCTCCGGCGCCGTCACCAGATCATTGGTCGGGTAGTAGTAGTTGATATCCTCGTTGTCGGGCTGCTTGATGCCGTTGAATACCGTGATCGGCCACAGCCAGGACGAAAACCAGGTATCCAGCACGTCCTCGTCCTGCCGGATGTCTTCTTCCGTGAGGGCAAACAATAGCCGCTCGTGTTGTGCCTTGCGCAGGGCCTCCCGCTTGGTTTTGGCTACGATCATGGTGCCGTCGTTGAGGTAGTAGGCCGGAATCCGGTGCCCCCACCACAGCTGCCGGCTGATGTTCCAGTCGCGCACGTTCTCCATCCAGTGCCGATAGGTATTCTTGAACTTCGGCGGAATGAGCTGAATGGTATCATTCATCACGTTCTCAAAAGCCGGCTGGCTCACCCGCTTCATTTTCAGAAACCACTGCTCCGACAGCCGTGGCTCGATCACGGCGTCGGTACGCTCAGAGTGGCCCACGTTGGAGCGGTACTCTTCCGTTTTTACCAGATTGCCCGAGGCTTCCAGCATCTTCGTGATTTTCTTCCGGGCTACGAAGCGGTCTTCTCCTACCAGAATCTGCGCCTTTTCGTTGAGGGTACCATCCTCGGCCAGCAGATCAATGATCGGCAAATTATGTTTTTTGCCCAGCTCGTAGTCGTTGGTATCGTGGGCGGGGGTCACTTTCAGGCAACCCGTTCCGAATTCAATCTCCACGTACTCGTCCGCAATGATCGGGATGGCCCGGTTGATGAGCGGGATGAGGGCTTTCTTGCCAATCAGGTGCTGGTAGCGCTCGTCGGTAGGGTTCACACAGATGGCTACGTCGGCCATGATGGTTTCGGGACGGGTGGTGGCGATGGTGACGCTGCCCTCCTGCCCTTCCAGGTCGTAGCGCAGGTACACCAGCTTCTGGTTCACCTCCTTCATGATCACCTCCTCATCCGACACCGTGGTGCGGGCCTGCGGGTCCCAGTTTACCATGCGGTACCCGCGGTATATATCGCCCTTGTTATACAGATCAATGAAAGTATCTATTACCGAATCGTACAGATCGGGTTCCATCGTGAAGCGGGTACGATCCCAGTCGCAGGAAGCCCCCAGCTTTCGGAGCTGCTGCAGAATGATGCCGCCGTACTTGTGGGTCCACTCCCAGCAGTATTCCAGAAACTCATCACGGGTCAGGTCCTTCTTGCTGATACCGCGTTCTTTGAGCATGGCCACTACCTTGGCTTCGGTGGCGATGGAAGCGTGATCGGTGCCGGGTACCCAGCAGGCTTCCTTGCCTTCCATGCGGGCCTTCCGTACCAGTATATCCTGAATGGTATTGTTGAGCATGTGGCCCATGTGCAGCACGCCCGTCACGTTGGGCGGCGGTATCACAATGGTATAGGGCTCCTTGTCCGGGTTGGGCTTGGAGTTAAAATAGCGGTTCTCAATCCAGTACTGGTACCACTTATCTTCTATTTCCTGCGGCGAATACGTTTTAGAAATCATGTTGCTTTGCTGATCCTGACTAGCTTGTTGGTCTTATTTTAGGGGGCAAAGATAGGGAAAAGGAAGAAGTTACGGGGAAGTTTATGGAGGCAACCGGCCGGTTTGACTTATTTTTCTAAACCAGTTTAGGTACTATTCAAAAGTGGCCTTCATTGAGCATTCGTCCCTCGATTTTCGTTATATTTGAAAAAAACTAGATGCAGTATGGAAAAGGCAGTAACGATTCCCAGAATCCTGGTCTATGAAGAATTTGACGGACATCCCATCTACCGGAAGGGCTACAAAGATTTTTTATCGGGAACCAAGACCATTGAGGAAATCAATGTAGGTACCAGCAAATTGCAGTTCCTTATTATTGCCTGCATTCTAAAATACTTGAACAGACAGCTGCCGGAATCTTATTTTGCGGGCTCGGGCAACTTAGGTCTTCAAATCACAGCAAATACCAATTTCTCTGCCGATATCGCTATTTTTAAAGAGGGACAGCTTCAGGTGGGGTTTCATTCCACCAAATACGCCGATACGCCACCGAGTGTAGTGATTGAGGTAGATATAAAAATTGACGAATCAAATTACTTTCAGAACGAAGAAGAATATTTTCACAAAAAAACCGAGCGGTTGCTGCAATGGGGCGTAGAGCGGGTCATTTGGGTTTTTTCGGCCTCGCGCCGTGTCTTGGTAGCCGACAATCTTCAAACCTGGTCTTTCGTGAGCTGGGACCTTCCCATTCCTGTCATTGACGACTACGAAATCACAGTTTGGGAGTTAATGCTCAAAAATGGCTTTCAGGTAGAAGGCTAAATCAAGTATCACTTCACCCCATCGCCGCCGCTCGGCTCCGACGAGTGGCAATTATTTGGTAGCCCTCCGGGCGGAGGAAGGGATTCCATCAGTGTAGCACGGCTACCCACGCGTCGGAGCCGAGCAACGGCGGGAGGACTTTCTAGCAACTTTTACCGCAATCAGGTACCCGTCACCTAACGCCCCATGCGCAACCGCGTCTGCGCCGAAGACCCATCCGGCAAGTAAACGCTCACATCCTTGTCTCCGAAAACGCCCCGGTCCAGTACCAGCATGATCGTATGTACTCCCTTCGTAAGTTCGGCTGCCGCACCCTGATCCGTCAATTTTATAGGCTTCTGATCCGCCCAGGCGATGACACCATTAGTTGAGCTGAGGGCCAGATTGACCTGACCGGGGGTAAGTACTTCCAGTTCAAACCGGACGATACTGTACCTCTTGTTTGGGCTTACTTCCAGAACCGGCATTTCTTCTACCGGCAGTTTACCGGACACTTTGCTGTAGACGGGTTGCAAAGGTAGTTTGGCGGCCAGCTTAGCCAGGTACCCCAGGCCTTCGTCACGGACTTTCCCGACCAGATCAGGCTGATCTGCTGCCATTTCCCAACGTCGTACAAACCGGGCGTTGGGCACGCGGTACTTGCCCGTTTCGCCCAATTGCGAAAGAAAGCCGATCAGATTGTTAAACTCTTCCTTGTCCAGACTAGCCGTGAGGCCGGCGGGCATCAGCGAGCCGGGTACCTTCCCTATTTTTTCAAGCTGGTTTTTAGAAATGGTCACTTCAAGCCCGGATACATCCCGCATCATAACCTCTGAGGTACCGTTGCTTACCAGATAGCCCAGTAGCTCGCTGCCGTCTTTTTTGACAAACCGCTGCAACTCGTACCCTTCCTTGATGGAAGCCGTAGGATACAGTACCGAACGAATGATCGTCTCCACCGGCGAGCTCGTGCCCAGGCTACTCAGATCGGGGCCAATCAGCCCCCCGGCTCCGCCCAGGGCGTGGCAGGTATAGCAGCTGGATTTTCGATATATCGTTTCTCCCCGTGCCGGATCAGCGGTAGCCGTTACTACTTTTGCCAGTCCCGCTATTTGCTGATCGCTGAGTTGCTGCGGCATTTTTTCGGCGGGCAGTCTGCCACCCGACGCTTCCAGAGCCTGTTTGAGCAGCTTCACTTCCTCATCGTTTTGCCGGTTGAAAGGTACCCTTCTCTGCACAAACTGCCGACCAACAATTGCCTGACTCTCCGGAATTTTCCGGCTCGTCAGTTCAGTGGCCAGCGCCCGAATCCCCGGCCGGTTGGTTATGAATGCCTGAAAAAGTTCGGAGGCATCGGCTTCGGCGGGCAGTATCCGCAGTAGGTCCACACCCAGCCGGGCGGCTTCGGAGGCGTCCAGGGCTACCAGTTGGGCCGTCGCCAGGAGGCGCAGGTCAGCCGGATGCTGTGTGCCGGCCAATTCGGTCAGGATGGTTTCGGCTCGTTTTTTGTCCAATAGCACCAAAGCACTCAGTGCCGCTTTTTGACTGCCTTTATCCCCTTTTTTGGCTATGCTGACAACCCGGTCGGTCAGGTTGGTTAGGCGCCAGTGGCCCACCAGCCGGAGGGCCCGAGACGCAACCGTCGGATCTTCGTTTTCGATATAGTTGGCAATCCGGCCTAACTCCCGGTCCGGTTGTACGTTTCGCTGTTGGGCGGCTTCTTCCAGAGCCGCGAGTTGGGCGGCTAACTGCTTGGTGGGCCCGCCAGGACTTTCCACTATTTTACCAAACAAAACACCCAAATCCGCCGGGCTACCGTAGCGTGCCACCGCGCTGAGGGCATCCTGATGGTACGCTTCGGGCACCTGCCCCGCCGCGTACAGCCCAACCAGTTGCGTGACAGCCTCGGGATTACTGACCGATTTCAGGGCGTAGGAGGTCTTTTGTGGGGTACCAAAAAAATCAGGTTCGGTCTTCAGCCGCTTGGTCCACCAGGGTTCCAGCTCCCGGGTGGTTTGCCACAGCGCAAAATCCAGAAACTCATCCATTGGTTGTTCCAGGGCGGTCAGGGCCGTACGGGCCGACCCGGCGGTCTTTACTTTTCGCAACGCGATCACCGCTTCCAGGCGTACCTGCGGATGCGGATCGGCTACGGCTTTGGTGAGTAGGGCGGGGACATTGCTTATTTTACTGTTCCATAGTTCGAGCGCCCGGAGTGCTGCCGCCCGCGCCTGATGGTTCCGGGCGTTCAGCAAGCTCAACAAAAGCGGCTCGTTCACTACGTCAATCGATTGGTATACCCACAGGGCTTCCAGTAGCTGATGCTCGTAATTAGGGTCTTTTTTATCCAAATCATTTACCCATTTTTTCAGCACCGGCACCACTTCGGTAGCCCCCCGGTTTTTTAGGAGTTGCTTGGCCTGAGTCCGCGTCCAATCCTCCGGGAGTTTCAGGGCATCGAGCAATTCAAGGGTACTCGCCGTAGTCAGCTTCGGTTTTTTTACCAGCGGTCGGTTTTTGGCGGTAATGCGCCAGATGCGCCCATGCTCCTGATCGCGCCTCGGATCGTGGAAATCTACCTCGCCGTGCTGGATGATGGGGTTGTACCAGTCGGCTACGTAGATGGCGCCATCCGGGCCCACGGAGATATCCACCGGCCTGAACGCCACGTGATCCGTCCAGAGCAAATCCTCCACCTGCCGCGAGGCATAGCCGCTGCCCTGTTCGGTGAGTACAAAACGATTGATGCGGTTGGCCCGGAAATCGTTGGTGATGACGCTACCCT
>CATMVR010000307.1 GCA_950075905.1 uncultured Persicitalea sp.
CTCGACAGCGGCCCTAATGCCCGCTCGGTGCAAATCGGCCTTAATCCCTTCACGCTGGTGGGCGCTACCACCCGCGCCGGGCTACTTACTTCACCGCTGCGGGCTCGCTTCGGCATCAATGCCCGGCTGGAATACTACGACGCCAAGCTACTTACCACCATTGTGTTGCGCTCAGCTGACTTATTAGGCACGCCCATTGACGAAGAGGCAGCCTACGAAATAGCCCGCCGCAGCCGCGGTACGCCACGTATTGCCAACAATCTGCTGCGACGCACACGCGATTTTGCCCAGGTAAAAGGCAAGGGGCGTATTACCGTGGCTATTTCGGAAATAGCCCTGACCGCCCTGGACGTGGATCAGAACGGACTGGATGAAATGGACAACCGGATTTTGAGCACCATTATTGAGAAATTCAAGGGGGGGCCGGTTGGCTTGTCCACTATCGCTACCGCCTGTGGCGAAGAAGCTGAAACCATTGAGGAGGTATACGAGCCCTTTTTGATTCAGGAAGGCTACCTCAAGCGTACCGCCCGAGGTCGGGAAGCTACCGAGAAGGCCTACCGGCACCTTGGCATTCTGCCCCGGCACCGCAGTGGCGAATTATTCTGACTACCAAAATCTTTCTGACCTGATTCAAAACTAAACGCGGGCATAACACGTAGTTATAGTACATTTGCACCGAAAAAATCAGGAAAGGAAAATGGTTGTGCCGGGGATACCCATCAAATTACTCGTAAAAGTACCTTGTGCTATCATTGAGCACGAGGGTAGGATACTTGCGGCCCAGCGCAGCGCCTCTGGCTCGCTGCCTTTGAAGTGGGAGTTTCCGGGTGGCAAACTGGAAGCCGGTGAAACTGAGGAGGAGGGGCTGGAACGCGAAATACAAGAGGAACTTTGTGTGGAAATTAAAATTGGCAAACAACTCCCCGTTACCGAGCGCGACGACATTGTACGCATCATTAGGCTGGTACCCTTTGTGTGCCAGCTGGCTACTCATGACATCGTGCTTACTGAACATGAGCAGATTCTCTGGCTTACTCCCGAAGAACTTCCCCATCTTGACTGGGCCGAAGCCGACCGGGACGTGGTACGCCACTATTTGGATTACCTGGCTGAAAAAAACTACTGACCTTCCTATTTCTTTCCTTTCCAGCCAATCCACACTACCCCGGCGAGCACCAGCCCGGTGCCGAGTCCCTGTAAAAGTCCGATATACTCGTTCAGCACCACACTCGCCAGCACTATGGTGAAGATAGGGCCGATACTGGCCAGAATGGACGCATTGCCCGAACCAATCCGCCGGATCCCCTCCGCCAGCAAAAAGCTTGGCAATACGGTAACGAACACGGCCATGACGCCACTGATGGCATAAATCGACAAGGAATAATTGAAAAACGACGCCGGTCCGTTTTGTACAATGCCGTGCAGAGCCGTGGGTACCGTAGCCGCTATCATCGCGTAGCAGGTAAATTTCTGCGCCCCTACCCGGGCGATAAACTTGTCGCTCCCTACCAGATAGACGGCATACACAATGCCGCTAATTATTACCCAAAACGCTCCCAGAAACAGGTTATTTTGCTGGCTGTTATCCAGATTGGGCAGAAATGTCAGCCCAATGCCTGCGTAGGTAAGGGCTAGGGCACCGTACTGCATGGGCTTGATCTTTCTCCCAAACATAAACACCCCCATGATCAGGACGAAGGTCGGGTAAATGAACAACAGCACCCGTTCCAGGCTCGCCGTGATGTAGACCAGGCCCAGAAAATTAAAGTAGCTGGCCAGGTAGTAGCCCGTAATGCCTACGCCTGCCAGGTACCCCCACTCGCGGGCACTCAGCCGCTGGGCGGTTGCGCCGGGAGGCAGCCGCCAGGCAATCCCGATGTAGAACGGCAGGGCAAAAAGCATTCGGAGCGTCAGGAGAGAAATGGCATCAACGGAGGACGCCTGGTAGGCTATTTTGATCAGAATTCCCTTGCAGGCAAAGCAGAAGGCAGCCACCAATACCATAAACGCCCCCACCCAGTAGTAGGTGCGGGGGCGTTCTAGTGGTAAAGCGGCGGAAGATTCGGCCATATTTTCTGATTACTTTTCCCGGAAAAACAGCGTAATCGGAGCGCCCGAAAAATCGAAATGCTCACGCATCCGATTTTCCAGATACCGCATATAGGGTTCCTTAATAAACTTGGGATGATTACAGAAAAACACGAACGTAGGCGAAGGCGTGGGAAGCTGGATCATGTACTTGATCTTGATGTGCTTGCCGCGGTGAGCCGGAGGTGGGTACTTTGTAATTTCCTCCTGCATCACATCGTTAAGCTTGGAAGTTATAATTTTCCGGCTCTTGTTTTCGTACACTTCCATGGCCTTTTCCATGACCTGAAAAATCCGCTGCTTTTCCAGTACCGACGCAAAGATTACCGGCATATAGTTCATCGGCGCCAGCCGGTCGAGGATCTCCTTCTTCATGTGGTCGGCGGTTTTGGAGTCTTTCTCCACCAGATCCCACTTATTGATCATCAGCACAATGCCTTTTTTCGCCTTATCGGCCTGCCCGATGAGCGTCATATCCTGCCCTTCAAGGCCCTTGGTGGCATCGAGCATGATGATACACACGTCCGACTCCTCCATGGCTTTCATCGAACGGATGGTCGAGTAAAACTCAATATCCTCCTTTACCCGCGACTTCCGCCGGATACCGGCCGTATCGATCAGAATATACTCTTTACCGTAGGCCTTGTAGGGTGTATGGATGGCATCACGGGTAGTACCCGCAATGCTGGTCACGATACTACGCTCCGTACCCGTCAACACGTTGAGAAAGGATGACTTGCCCACGTTGGGACGGCCCACGATGGCGATACGCGGAATGCCCTCCTCGGGGTTTTCGATGCCTGGTGTGTCGAAGTGCTTCACCACTTCGTCCAGCAGTTCACCGGTACCAAAGCCCGTCTGCGACGAGATGGGGTAGATAACATCGCCCACCCCAAGCTCGTAAAATTCGGCGGCAGACTGGTAGCGTTCGTTGGTTTCGGCTTTATTGGCTACCAGAAATACGGGCTTATTGTAGCGCCGCAGCACGTTGGCAAATTCTTTGTCGAGCTCTGTGAGGCCGGCCATGGTATCCACCATAAATAACACCACACTGGATTCTTCGATGGCCAGCTCCACCTGATCGCGGATAGCGCCTTCAAAAACATCGTCGGAGCCAACTACGTAGCCCCCGGTATCAATGACGGTAAAGTACTTACCAACCCACTCGCCGTAGCCGTAGTGGCGGTCGCGGGTTACGCCACTTTGGTTGTCCATGATCGCCTTGCGTTGCTCGATCAGGCGGTTAAAAAGGGTAGACTTGCCCACGTTGGGACGGCCTACGATAGAGATAATATTTGCCATTATTTGAATTAGTGATTGAGTGAATGAGTGATTGAGTGAATAGTAAAATCCTAATTTGAATGAGGTTATTCACTCATTCACTCCATCACTCATTCATAATTGAATTTACTCGTCGTAGCCGAATTGACGGAGCTTGGTTTCCTTGCTGCGCCAGTCGGGTTCTACTTTTACATACTGTTCGAGGAAAACTTTCTTGCCAAAGAAGGTTTCAAGGTCCTGACGAGCCTGGGTACCCACTTTTTTGAGCATAGAGCCTTTGTCGCCGATCAGGATGCCTTTTTGACTTTTTCGCTCCACGATGATTTCGGCCCGGATCACGATAATATCGTCCTTTTCCTTAAACTCCGTCACCATCACTTCGCTGCTATACGGAATTTCCTGCCGGTAGTTGAGGAAGATTTTTTCGCGAATGATTTCAGAAGCGAAAAAACGCTCGGGCTTGTCGGTTAGTTCATCCTCCGCAAAGTAGGGCGGATGCACCGGCAGGCGCGTCACGATGGCGTCAAACAGGGTTTGAATATTGGCGCTAAGCAGGGCCGAAATAGGCACGATAGCTGCGGGCTCCAGCGCCTGCTGCCACTCGGCCATTTTAGCATCCATTTCCTGCTGATTGGACAGATCTATTTTATTCAGTACCAGCACCACCGGCGAGTCAGTGCGCCTCAGCAGCGGAATCACTTCGTGGTCGGCGGCCTTTTCGCCAATTTCGGCCACAAATAGCACTACGTCGGCGTCTTCCAGCGAGCCCTTCACGAACGTCATCATGGATTCGTGCAGCTTGTAGGCGGGCGTCACCACGCCGGGCGTGTCGGAGTAGACGAGTTGAAAGGGGGTACCCTCATGTACTCCATTAAGAATACCCATGATGCGGTGGCGGGTCGTCTGGGCCTTGGACGTAATGATGGAAAGTTTTTCGCCAACGAGCACGTTCATGAGCGTGGATTTACCCACATTAGGACGGCCAATAATGCTGACGAAGCCGGCCCGGTGCTCAGGCGGCGTGTTTGGGGGGGAAGATGGTACCATAGGTGATCAGGATTTTGACATCCCGTGTCAGTGAAAAATGCAGATGTTTTTAATTTTTTACAAAGGTAGTTGTTTTTTCTAAAAAAAGCTTCTATATTTGCACTCCCAAACAATGGCGCGGGATGGAGCAGTTGGTAGCTCGTTGGGCTCATAACCCAAAGGTCGCTGGTTCGAGTCCAGCTCCCGCTACAAGGAAAAGCCTCAGAGAAATCTGAGGCTTTTTACGTTTTACGGCGGATGGCAGCTCGTTGGGATCATAACCCAAAGGGCGCTGGGGCGACGGGGCAGGCCTTCCTGGCCAGCTCCCGCTACAAGGAAAAGCCTCAGAGAAATCTGAGGCTTTTTGCATTTTACGGCGGATGGTAGCTCGTTGGGCTCATAACCCAAAGGGCGCTGGGGCGACGGGGCAGGCCTTCCTGGCCAGCTCCCGCTACAAGAAAAAGCCTCAGAGAAATCTGAGGCTTTTGCATTTTACGGCGGATGGTAGCTCGTTGGGCTCATAACCCAAAGGTCGCTGGGGCGACGGGGCAGGCCTTCCTGGCCAGCTCCCGCTACAAAGAAAAGCCTCAGAGAAAGATGTACCCCGGATTAAAATCCGGGGTTACCAAATCGTCCGTGCCTACGGCACTTTTTGGTTTTTATTTATTTCAGGAAAAGCCAGGTACCTCTACACCTCATGCGCTATTAAATCCTGAAACAGGTACTGCGCCTCGTAGTCAACCCCAAAGCTTTCCAGCATCCGAATGTATTCTTCCCGGAAAGTCTCCTTCTGATGATGTATTTCCTGATTTTGGATGTACCGATATACCCGATCCAGGTGCGAGTGGCTGTACGAAAAAGCGCCGCACCCTACCTGCCACTCAAAGCGGTTTTGTAGCTTACCGCTTTCATTAACCCACTTGGAAGACTTCGCCTTTACACTTTTCATCACATCAGCAAGAGCCACCGAAGGTTTCAGACCAAAAAGGCAGTGAACATGATCCTCCACTCCATTTACAAGGTAGGTGTGGCAGCCGGTTTCGTTAATTAAGTTGCCGATCACAGCCAAAAGCTGAGGTTTCCATTCTTTTTTGATGGTTGCCTCGCGGTACTTGACGGCAAAAACGGCGTGGACATAGAGTTAATGGTAGGTATTGGGCATAGTAGAAAAGGGTTAGGAGGCGGTTGAGTAGGAAGGGATCAGAAAATCGGTCGTGCCGCTGGCACTTTAAGACAGTTGGTATCTTTTCTAAAACCCGGAATGAATTCCGGGTCAACCAGATACCCCGTGCCTACGGCACTTTAAATATAGAAATCTCTTCCAGAAAATGCCGTAGGCATGATCGATATGGTAACCCCGGATTTCAATCCGGGGCCTACCCCACTACCCACGCACATTCTCAAAAGTGCCAGCGGCACGACCGATCTGGTAACCCCGGATTTCAATCCGGGGCAGGGCAGAGCGATACAGTACAGGCACGACAAGCCGACAGGAGCGCCCCCCTTACCCCAGCTTCACCAACTCCTTCAAGTCCTTATCCGAAAAATCGCCGATCCAGGTTTCGCCGTTGGCGACGGTGAGGTTGGCAAGCTCTTTCTTATTTTGGATCAGCTGATTGATTTTCTCCTCGAAAGTACCTTCCGTCAGCATCCGGTGCACCAGCACGTTGCGGGTTTGCCCAATCCGGAAGGCGCGGTCGGTGGCTTGGGCCTCCACGGCGGGGTTCCACCACAGGTCGTAGTGTATCACGTTGTTGGCGGCGGTCAAGTTGAGGCCTGTACCGCCGGCTTTCAGGGAGAGCAGCAGCAGGCGGGTGGCGCGGTTAGTCTGGAAATCCTCTACCATGGCATCGCGGTTTTTGCGGCTCACGCCCCCGTGCAGAAAGGGTACTTCCAGGCCCAGCTGCTGGTGCAGCATGGTTTGTAACAAGGTACCCATTTCTTCGTACTGCGTAAAAATCAGCGCCTTCTCGCC
>CATMVR010000308.1 GCA_950075905.1 uncultured Persicitalea sp.
CCGGGTCTTGGCGGTTGACTCGGCAAGGTACTCTTCCCGGTCGTCCGGATGGATTTTGTCCGTCGGAAACTGATCGGTACCGGGCGCCAGGGGCTGACCCGTAAAATCCACCCAGGCTTTGTTGAGAAAGCTCAGCTTGCCATCGGCCTGCGATACCCAGATCAGGGCCGGTACGTTATCTACCAGATCTTCAAACCATTGCTTCCGCTCCTGCAGCAGTTTCTGCACACTGCGGTGCTCGGTGATGTCTTCCAGTACCAGCAGGATAGCCTGCTGCCGCTCGTGCTGCACTACCTTGCGGGCGTGCAAGCGCATGGTTTTTTGGCCGTTGCCGGCTATGTCAAAATTTACCTCAAAGCCCCTGATCAGCTCGTCGTTGGCAATGACTTTTTCCAGCATTTTCCGCAAACCGGGAAAGTCCCACTGACGCTCATCGAGCTCATACAGCATGGTACCCTCAATGTCTTCGGGTACCGTACGGAAGGTTTTGTAGAAAGCCTTGTTGGCTCCCTTGATACGGAGTTGCTTGTCGAGAATGAGCGTGGCTTCGTTGATGGTAGACAGGATGGCCTCCGAGTAGCCGTAGGCTTCGGTGAGCTGGTCGTTGGTAGTCTGCAGCTCCTGGTTGATGGTTAGCAACTCCTCGTTGGCCGACTCGATTTCCTCCTTGCTGGTTTCAAGCTCTTCGTTGATGCTCTGCAGCTCCTCGTTGCTGCTCACAATCTCCTCGTTGGCGGCCTGCAGCTCTTCGTTGCTCGCCTCCTGCTCTTCGATGATAGAGTGCATATCCTCGCGCAGCCCGTTCAGTTCGCGTTCCAGTTCCAGGATACGCTGATCGCGGGCGTTGCCGGCTTTGATATCCACGGAAGAAAGCTCGTCTACTTCTTTGAACAAAACCAGAAACAACTGCTGGTTGGAGGGGTTGGCAATCGGCACGGCCTCAATATCCACGAAGTGAGATTTATCATTGATCGTCACTTCCAGCCCTTTTTTGATGGTGGGCTGCGATGTTTTGCGGGCTTTGTGAATAATGTTCCTTAGTTCGAGTACCAGGGCCGGACGAGCCATTTTGACGAGGCTGAAGCTGGGTTTGCCGGGGGAGGGTTCCAGAAAAAGATCCGTAGAGCCCCGAATCTGAATGATTTCCAAATCCTGATCCACCACCACACTCACCGGTACGTACTTGCTGAGCAGGAGGTTGTTCACCAGTTTTTCCAGATCTACGTTCGAAACCCCTTCGGTATGCTCTCCCGTAGCCTGGGAGTACTCCTGCGTTTGGGCATTGCTCCACCGGGGTTTTACCTCGAAGGGAATGCGGCTTTGGGCGTTGTTTTTCCGCTGGAAGATCTTAAAACTCTTTTCAACCTGAAAAAAATGCGCCGCCGACCCGGTGATAAACTCCGATTTGCCCAGAATCAGGTAGCCATCGGGCCGCAGGGAGTAGTGAAAAGTGGCCAGGGCTTTCTGTTGCCGGGCCTGATCGAGGTAAATGAGCAGGTTGCGGCAGCTGAGCAGGTCAATGCGGGAAAAGGGCGGGTCTTTGAGCACATTGTGCGGGGCAAACACGCACAAATCGCGAATGATCTTGTTGATGCGGTAGTTGTCGTCGGCCTTGGTGAAAAAGCGCTGCAGGCGCCGGGGCGACACATCCAGTAGTTCGCTTTTGGTATAGACTCCGTTGCGGGCTTTGGCGATGGCCGACTCGCTGAGGTCGGTGGCAAATATCTGCACCGTTATCGTAGAGGCCCGCGTACCCAGAATCTCCATCA
Source organism: uncultured Persicitalea sp. (assembly GCA_950075905.1). Lineage (GTDB taxonomy): Bacteria > Bacteroidota > Bacteroidia > Cytophagales > Spirosomataceae > CATMVR01. The sequence continues at coordinate 1,770 of CATMVR010000308.1, forward strand.
GCAGCATGGCTAGTGAGTACGCCTCCTGCCCGGTAGAGCAGGCTGGTATCCAGATCCGGATGGTTTCACCCACCGATTTGCTCTTGATCAGCTGGGGAAGAAGCTCCTTTTTGAGGTAGTTCATGGTTTCTGAATCCCGGAAAAAGCTGGTCACGTTGATGAGCAGATCGGCATACAGTACATTGGCTTCGGCGGGGTGCTGTTTGAGGTACTGGTGGTACTCGTGCAGGGTTTCCAGCTTGTAGAGCAGCATGCGGCGCACAATCCGGCGCCGGATGGTCGACTTCTTGTAGTGCTCAAAATCTACCCCAACGGCCATTCTGAGATGCGCCAGTATTTTTTCAAGGTCTTCATCAGAGACCGCTTCTTCCTGACTACTTTCTTTCGGCACTTCTACCGCTTCTACCGATTCGCGGGTTTCCTGAAAAACCGACGCCCGCTCACTCAGGCGCTCTACTTCTTCGGCCATTTGTTGGGGTGAGAGTATCATATCCACCGCTCCGCCGGAAATAGCGGATTGGGGCATGCTCTGAAATTTGGCGCTTTCGTCCTGGGCCATGGTAACTCCGCCGGCCACTTTGATGGCTTTGAGGCCCAGGCTGCCGTCGCTGCCCATGCCCGAGAGCAGAATACCAATGGCACCGTTTTTTTGTCTATGGGCCAGCGACACAAAAAACTGGTCGATGGGCATGTGGATCTCCGGGGTAGTTTTGCGGGTGGTCAGAGTGAGGGCACCATCAATGACCTCCATGTCCTGGTTGGGCGGAATAACATACAAATGGTTGGCCTCGATGGTCAACAACTGCGTGGCTTCCTTCACGGGCATCTTCGTGGACCGGGCCAGAATAGCCGCGAGCTGGCTTTCGTGGTTGGGAGCAAGGTGCTGAATATATACAAAAGCCAGGCCCGTGGTGGGCGACAGATGCGTCAATAACTGGGTAAAAGCTTCTAGCCCACCCGCCGAAGCACCAATGGCTACAATGGGCACAGCGGTATGGTCGGGAGCCTGCTCCTGAGGTTTTTTATCTTTCTTTCGGGGCATAAAGTTTACATCACTGGTATGTTGCAAAATTGCTACGTTAGAGCAAAAATGATATTGAAATTACTGAAAAAATTTCAATATAGTCAACTACCTGCGTCCGCATATACCTTTATCAGGGAAGGATAAAATTTTTTTTGGAGAAAAAATGGGTTTTAGAGCAAGTGGAGTTGGTTTTTAGTTAAAAAATAGGTATATGCACATTTCTATAAAAAAACGTACCTGTATATAGGCAGAGTAGCCCTTAATCCATAATCAGTTTTCGAAGCTCCTGAGCCCGGCGCTGGGCGTCTTCTGCTTTGGCGCGGAAGTCGGCCGCCGCCGCCTGATCGCCGTTTCTCTCGGAGGTACTTACCTGCTGCTCGCACAAAATGATGATTTCTTCCAGGTTCTGGAGCGCTTGCCAGAGGTTGTTTTCCACAGATTCGTAGATACCACCGAGTAGAGTGGGGGGCATAAAAGAATGCCCCGTATGGCAGCGGTAGCGTTCGATGGTTCCCTCCTGTATTTTTACCAGCGCCCCGTTGCATTCCGGGCAGGTAAGCATGGAGTGTTCTCCCAAGTGGAGTATCCCTTTTTCGAAGGCATTGCTTTGAGCGGCCGTGGCTACTTCGATTTTCATTCTTTCCTGTTCTGAGGGTTGCAGAGGGGCAGGCTCAGTAACCGGCTCCCCAACCAAACTTACCAGTAGCGCTGCAATGTCCGACAACGGCCTGATGTAGTCGACCTCTACATATTCGAGTACACTTTGGGGCATGGCTGGATACTTGGCCTCGTCGGGTCTTTGCACAATGCCGATTCCCCCCTGCCTTTTTACCGACCACATGCCCGCGGTGCCATCGTCGAGCAGGCCCGTGAGCACTACCCCAATGACCCGCGGGCCGTGGCTATACGCCGCCGAACGGAACAGGGCGTCGATGGAAGGTCGGAAGCGGTTTTCTTTGGGCCCTTTTTTGACCAGCATGCGGTTGTCCTCTATGAGCAGGTGCAGGTTGGGAGGGGCTACGTAAATATAGCCGGGGCGAATTTCTTCCTCGTCTGCCGGGTGTACGGCTTTCAAATTTCCCCGTAGGGTCAGAATGTGCGGCAGAATCGACGGGGCATGAGCCGCCACGTGCTGTACTATAAAAATGGAAGCCGCAAAATCGGCCGGGAGCATAGCGACAATTTCCTGTAATGCATGAACACCGCCCGCTGAGGAGCCGATGACGATGATATTTCGTTTATTCATTGAGTTTTGTCCGTGGGGTAATTAGATCAGATAATATCATCCCAAAAACTATACCATGCCCCAAACGTATTTTCTTACCTGCCGATTTCCAGAATGGTACCCGCGATATGCCGGGGGCCGTTGGCCTGGTTGAAGTAGTAAGCCACCAGCACCCTTTTTTTGTCGAGCTGCACGGCCCAGGGGTAGCCCAGATCGGTGGTGCCGCCGTCGGTTCGGAGTACGATTTCGGGGGCCGTGGCGAAGTCGGTGCACTCGGCGTTCAGGATGCGGGCCCGGATGCCGTAGGGCGCGTGGCGGTAGCCGTAGGTGAGCAGCACGCGTTGGTCGGGCAGGCGTAGGGCGTGGAGCGGGTGCCCCTGGAAACCCATTTTCTGCCAGGGCTGGAAGGTTTTGCCGCCGTCGGTGGAGCGGGCTATGCAGGCCTGATCGTCCATACCGGCCGTGCGCAGAAAGGCCACCAAGTCGCCTTTGGGCGTTTCGTACATGGACGTTTCGTTGAAAGAGGCGTTTTCGTCCTCCGCCACGGGAGCCGAATAGGTCCAGGTGAGCCCCTTGTCGTTTGATACCAGCAGATGCGTGGAGGATCGGCGGGGCGAGAGGCGGTCGTTGGCCGCTACCACCCAAAATATTTTTCCGCTACGGCCTTCGTACATGGCCCCGCGGTTGTACGCGCGGATGGGCTGTCCGAAGGGGTCGAGGTTTTTTTCGGGGGCTACGTGGGGAGGGTAGATCGGCCCCTGCCAGGAGGTACCTCCGTCGGTAGAGCGTACCAGATAGCCCCCCAGAAATACAGAGCCCGGCATATTCTGAAAAACGGGCTGTTTGAGCTGAGGTAGCCCGTCGGGCCGCACAAACGCCCAGCCGTAGCTGGCGCAGAGCAGGGTGCCGTCGCGGAGCCGCAGCAGGCAGGGGTCCTGCGAGCCACCAAACGCGTGGGCGTAGATTAGGTTTGGTTCCGGGGTCCAGGTGTCGCCATCGCGCGAGCGCACAGCTACCAGGTAGCTGTTGGGATCTACGTGGTTGGTACCTTTTTCTCCGAAGGCTTTCCGTTCGGGCGCCCGGCGAAACGCCAGCAGTAACTCTCCGTTTTTTAACTTTACTACGGAGGGAAAGGCTGCGTAAAAGAGCGAGTCGCGGTAGATGATAATGTCTTTTATTTTTCTGACCCCCGAAGGAGCGTCGGGACTGCTTTGGGAAAATACGGAGCGGGTTGTCCCGGCGGTCAGGAGCAGGAGAGCCAGGAGGAAATTCTTGCCAGTATATACCATGCGTAGAGAGAATATTGTATTTGCTGAGGGGGTACTTCTGAAAAAAGACCGGTAAAGGGCAAATCTAACCCTGTGCAATGGGGTGGCAGAGCGCTATTTCTCAGAGTACCTCTACTTCCTGCCCGTAGTTGAGGTGGTACCTGATCCTCACGCGGGTGCCGGTACCGGTCACAGGGTCGGCATCCTCAATCTCTACGTCCATTTTTGCGGGGTAGCTCCGGTTAAACAGGTCGATCCGCTGCCGGATAATCTCCATGCCGAGCGATTGGTGGATCTGGAAAGTATTTCTTTTTAGCTCGGCTGATTTTTTGCGTCCGATTCCGTTGTCCTCTATTTCTATATAGAGTGTGTTGTCGTTGAGGGCAGCTACGCGGAGGCGCAGTGTTTTTTCGGGAAGGGGACTCGGCAGCAGCCCGTGCCAGATGGCATTTTCCACGTAGGGCTGCAGCAGCAGGGGGGGGATTTGCAGACTCTCCTGGTCTATGTCGGGGTCTACTTCGAGACAGTACTGAAAGCCATCCCCAAACCGATTTTTTTCAATGTCGAGGTAGAGCCGCAGCACTTCCAGCTCGTCGTGCAGGGAGATGGTCTTGACCCGCGAGTGGGTCAGTACCTTGCGCAGCAGCTTGGAGAAACGGGTGAGGTAGTGGGAGGCTTTCTGATTTTCCTGCGCCAGAATAAAGTATTCCAGACTGTTGAGGCTATTGAACAAAAAATGGGGGTTGAGCTGACTGCGCAGGGCCTGCATTTCGGTTTCGGCCAGTTGACGCTCGTAGCTACTCTTTTTTTCGAGAATATCAATGTAGGCCAGGTGGTTGGCCTGCCGTTCGGCGTCGATGAGCCGGATGCGGTGCGCCAGCGCCAGGGCAAACACCAGGATTTCGAGCAGTACCCCGAAGGTAATGGTGAAGAGATTATCTACCGAGCCGGGCAGGGTAACTCCTTTCAGGATCAGCTCGCTACCCCGCAACCAGGCTAGCAAGCCCACGGCCGCCATGGCCCCGTCGTCGGTGCGGAAGGCGCTGAGGGTGTCCGCTGCCTCAGAGAAGGCCGCCTGGATG
>CATMVR010000309.1 GCA_950075905.1 uncultured Persicitalea sp.
TAGCCTGCACTACCCCAACTTTCACCGATTGTGTACTCATGACTTTGGTTGTTGTCCGGATTTTATTTTTCCTGCTTCGGACAAGGCCCCAAAATTACGCGTCATTTTTTTGATATACTCCACTTTCCGAAAGCGCAGCGCGCTCCAGTCTTCGTCGATGGCCACCATACGCACGGGTTCCAGGCTGTAATCTCCCAGTAGTTGCCAGCCGGTGTCCCGGTTGAAGTTGCACTTGTAATTTTTGGAGGTCTTTTTGGGGTAGCACATCCACAGCACCGCATCACCTGCCAGGCCAGGTGCGATCTGTGGAATCAGCGTGTCAATCTCGCTTTGCCGGGTCACAAAGATGAGGGCGAATGCTACGCTAATAACAGGATCCGTCGTCCTGATCACGGCTACCTCTGCGGGGAGGCTTTCAAGTAGTGGTTCAAACGAAGCAGGAGATTGCAACACGAATAGTTCTTTCTGCTCCCCGAAATTGAGTTTTTTGAAAAGAGAATGCATGATTATCTGGGGAAAAATAAAGGATTAGGGTGTATTTTCTGACAAAATGTATGATCTCGCCGGAAAGTTAGTTTACAAACAAACAACTGTCATTTTTTGGGGGTAAGTTACTATACAATTTTGGACTGAGACCTCTTTGACCGGGTCTACTTCCTGGCAGTCTATTTATCCAAAGACCGGAACCCGTACTATTTCACCAACCAAGGAGAGTACCTATTTTATTATGCCCGAAATAAGTCAACCAGTACAAGGGCTGAACACCGAGCAGGTTGTCAGTGCCCGCCAGCAATTTGGGAAAAATACGCTTTACGCCAAAAGTGAAAACATCCTGCTACGGGCTTTGAAAGACCTGGTTCAGGAGCCGATGATAGTCTTGCTGCTGGTGGCCTCTACGGTGTACTTCCTCACGGGCAACCCGGGAGACGGCCTTTTTATGGCCGTGGCCATCGTGCTGGTAGCGGCCATTTCGCTCTATCAGGATTCTCGCAGTCGGAACGCCCTGGAAAAACTGAAGACCTTTTCGGCCCCCAAATGCAAGGTGATCCGGTCGGGAAAAGTACGCGAAATAAAAAGTGAAAACGTAGTGGTTGGCGACAGCCTGATGGTAGAAGAGGGGACGCTCGTTGCGGCCGACGGCCTGATTGTCAAGGCCAACGATTTTTCGGTGAACGAATCCATACTTACGGGTGAATCGTTTGTGGTGCATAAGGATGTGGAGCACGAAGACCCAAAGATTTACCGGGGAACTGTCGTAGTGAGCGGTTTGGCGATTGCTACCGTTACGGCCGTTGGCAACCAAACTCGCCTGGGGCAAATCGGTCAAAGTCTGCACGGTATTGCCGCGGAGAAGACTCCCCTCGAAACTCAAATTGGTAGCTTTGTTCGAAAAATGGTGATTGCGGGTAGCCTGGTATTTTTGCTGGTGTGGGGCCTCAACTACCTGAACTCTCACCAATTGCTGGATAGTCTTCTGAAAGCGCTTACCCTGGCGATGAGTATTCTGCCGGAAGAAATTCCCGTTGCTTTTGCCACTTTTATGGCCCTGGGGGCCTGGCGCCTGATGCGGCTGGGGGTGGTAGTGAAGCAAATGAAAACCGTGGAAACCCTGGGGAGCGCCACGGTCATCTGTACCGACAAAACCGGGACAATTACCGAAAATAAAATGAGCCTGGCGCGTTACTTCACCACGGCCGATGGGCAGATCGTATCCATGGACAGTGAACTTAGCCTGGCCGGTACTGAATTGATTGCGGTAGCGATGTGGGCCAGCGAACCTATTCCATTCGACCCGATGGAAATAGCCCTTCACGAAGCCTACAGCCGGGTGAGCCCGGTAGATGAGCGTCCTTTCTACCAGCTGGTGCACGAGTATCCGTTGGGTGGAGTACCGCCGATGATGACGCATGTTTTTGAAGATGCCGCCGGCAACCGGATCATCGCGGCCAAGGGGGCTCCCGAGGCCTTGCTGCGCGTTTCGGATCTATCGTTTACTGAAAGGGAGGCCCTGGAAGAGGCGCTTCGAGCACTTACGGCGGAAGGCTACCGGGTGCTGGGCGTAGGGGAAGCCTACCATTTTGGGTCAGATTTCCCCGCCGAGCAGCAGCATTTCGATTTTGCGTTAAAGGGGCTTGTAGCTTTCTACGATCCTCCCAAACCAAACATCGGGCGGGTATTTGAGGCTTTCTACCAGGCTGGCATCAATATCAAAATCCTGACGGGCGACTATGCCCTCACTACCGCTGCCATTGCCCGGCAGGTGGGCTTTCGGGGCTACGAAAAGTGTATCACTGGCGAGCAACTTATGCAGATTCCCGCGCAAAGCTTTAATCAACGTGTGGCCGATATTCAGGTATTTACCAGGATGTTTCCTGATGCCAAGCTGAAAGTGATCAATGCCCTGAAAGCCAACCGGGAAATAGTAGCCATGACCGGTGACGGAGTGAACGACGGCCCTGCCCTCAAAGCGGCCCACATCGGGGTGGCTATGGGCCGGAAAGGTACCGAAATAGCCCGGCAGGCGGCTTCGCTAATTCTGGTGGAAGATGACCTGGGCCGGATGGTGGATGCCATTGCGATGGGGCGGAAGATCTACGTTAATCTCAAAAAGGCGATTCAGTATATCATTTCCATTCACATACCCATTATCCTGACGGTATTTATCCCGTTGGTGCTGGGGTGGGTATACCCGGCTATTTTTTCCCCCGTGCACGTTATTTTCCTGGAATTGATCATGGGACCTACCTGCTCCATTGTCTTCGAAAACGAACCCATCGAAAAGAACACCATGCTGCACCGGCCCCGGCCGTTTACCACTACATTTTTTAATTGGAGAGAGTTGGCCACTAGTGTGGCGCAGGGACTAGTGATAACTGCCGGGACTCTTTTTACGTACCAGTACGCGGTGCAGTCGGGGTACAACGAAGACCTCACCCGTACTATGGTTTTTACCTCCCTCATTGCGGCCAATGTTGTACTGACCCTGGTCAACCGTTCTTTTTACTACTCCATACTGACCACGCTGCGCTACAAAAATCCCCTGGTAGGGCTCACCATTGGCATTACTCTGTTGTTGCTGGCCCTGCTGGTCTATGTCAAGCCATTTGCGGCTTTCTTTGGATTCGAGGCGTTACCTCTATATCCGCTTCTAATGAGTTTGGGTGTTGGAAGTCTGTCTGTGTTTTGGCTTGAAGGGGTAAAGTTTTTGAGACGGAGGCAAAGCGAATAGTCAGGGATAATTGCTGAGGTCTGTCATGGCTTCCTGCTTTTCGGGTTGGGCGTTCTCGTTGGCCTCCTTGCCTTCCGGAATCACATTCATCGTTCCGGTTGTTTCGAGCACGATAGCATAGATGTCTTCCAGATTTGTTTTTCCGCTCTTCCGCATGGCTACATACACTTCTTCTACCGTAATACGCTCCCGTTTCATGATGTCCTCTAGCATTTCTCCTTTATACACCAGTAGCGTGGGATCGCTGGTAATGAGTTTCTTTACTTTTTTATACCTGACCGAAAGCCAGGTAATGGCATACTGCAAAAAAATCAGTAGGAAAAACCCCTGTATGCCATCGATCAGGGCCACATTCTTACTCAGGCAGACCGTTGCCAGCATAGAGCCCAGGGCAATGGTAATGATGAAGTCAAAGGCGTTCATTTTTGATAACGTTCTTTTGCCCGATGCCCGCAACAGAATTATCAGGGATATGTATGCCAGTATGGTGATAACGAAAGTCCTGAAAACACTTTCCCAAGAGTCGAAGAATAGTACAGTCATGATAGTGTTAGTTTTCTGTTAAAAAAAGTGCGATTATTTTAGCCCACATCTGGGAATAAAATAATCGCACCATCACAAAGACTTTTATACCGAACAGAAGCTGCTATAACCGATTTTTGGGCTTTTGCTGCATGAATACATGCACGCCCTTTTTATTTCCTGCCACTACATCCGGTAGTCCGTCCTTATTCATATCCACCACCGTCACCTGCAAACCCGTACCCGAATCGTTGTCAATTTCGTGGGGAATCCAGCTGGGGTTTTTACCGGGCTTGTATTCAAACCAGTAGGCAACGGCGGGCTCGTTGGCACCAGGGTCTTTGCCCATGTGGGCAAAGTATCGCTTGCCCGTGATCAGGTCAGGGTGGCCGTCACCGTTCATATCGGCCAGGGCCAGGCCGTGGGTCTGGGATATAGCCTTGTGAATTTCGTGTTCGGTCCAGGTAGGATTACCCTGGCTGTCGCGGCCCTGCTCGTGCCACCAAATGCCGTACTTATGCGCCGACGAACTGAGCACATCGTTGAGGCCATCGCCGTTCAGGTCCATCACGTACATCTGGGCGCAGTCTTCGCCAAAGTTAGCGGGGTGAAAGGTCCAGTTTTCCTGCAATGGGTTGCCGGTTCCCTGCCACCAACCACTTTTGATGATGACATCCTTATGGCCATCGCCGTTTATGTCGCCATAGCCAATGCCGTGGGTATACATGTGGGTACCTAGTTTTTCGTCGGAGCTGATCACGTACTTTGTCCATTCAGTTTCGCCTTTTTTACGGGGCGGGCTCAGCCAGAGTACCTGTTTAGCGTTGGGGTCGTTGGCCAGCAGGTCCAGCCGGCCATCGCCGTCAATGTCCACCAGCATCGGTGACTCGTTGCCAACGGACGAGTGGATGGGGTGAACCCGCCAGTGGCCGGGCTTGTTTTTGGGGTTTTCGTGCCAGGTGGCGGCTTTGCCCGGCCAGTCTATCCGGATCAGGTCCACCCAGCCGTCCTGGTTCACGTCCATGGCGTAGTCGAGAAACGAATCGCTGTACCCTTTGTCGTATTCAAATTTTTTGGGCTCAGCCAGTTCGTGCTGTTTCCAGGTTGGAGCTTCAAACCAGTAGGCTCCCGCCAGCACGTCCATTTTGCCGTCCTTGTTGACGTCGGCGGCGGTAGCGCCTTCGGCCACAAAATCGCGGGTAAGCGTGTGCTTTTCAAAACGTACTTCGTGTGCCTTGCCCGCGCGGGGCTGGGCGTATAATGCCGGGAGGGAGGCTGCCAGAAAAAGGAAAGCGGAGATGGTCTTCATAGCATGGTTTAGTAAGGTTATATACAAAAACCAAAACGGCCCCGATTTACTCATTGCCGGATAAGTAGCCGGCAAAAGCAGGTATACAGCCAGCAAGAGGCATAAGAAGGAGGGGTTGGTGGATTTTCTCCCGGAATGGGTACAGCAAAAGCCGGTTTGTTTCTAGTATATTTGGCGCTTTGCTGATTGCCAAACTAAACCAGATAGTACTCATGAACAAACTACTACGACTTGGAACCCTGACGGTACTGACAATGGGAATGTCATTGACACTGACCATGGCCCAGGACGAAGAAAAAAGCTCCTCTAAACCGCAGAAAGCGGTAGCAACCAGAGCCTACGTAAACGAAATAGAATCTCTGGCACAGAAGCCCGGCGTCAGGAGAGCCCTGGCGCTTTTTGAAGAAAAAGAGCCCTGGACGGTTAAAAATCTCCGCTACCTGACCGAAATACCCGCGCCTCCTTTCAAGGAAGAAGTGAGGGGGCGGGCCTACGCGGAGCTACTGCGAAAAGCGGGTGCCGATTCGGTCTGGACCGACGAGGTAGGTAATGTCATTGCGCTGCGTAAGGGGAAAAAGAGAAACAAAACCATAGTGCTGGAAGCCCACCTCGATACGGTGTTTCCGGAAGAGACCGACGTAAAGATCCGGCAAAAGGGCGATACGCTGTTTGCTCCCGGCATTGGCGACGATACCCGCGGCCTGGCCATGGTACTTACCGTGCTGGATGTGATGGAAAATACCAATCTCGAAACGGAGGCCGATGTACTTTTTATTGGTACAGTAGGGGAGGAAGGGCTCGGCGACCTGCGCGGAGTGAAGAAACTTTTTGATACCCCGGGCCTGAAAATTGACTCCTATATTGCCATTGATGGTCTGGGTTCTACCAGTATTACCCACCGGGGACTGGGCTCGCACCGCTACCTTGTCACTTTCAGAGGTCCCGGTGGGCACTCTTCGGGGGCTTTCGGTATGGTGAACCCCCACGGAGCCCTGGCTCGGGCCATCTACTACTTTACCCAGGAGGCCGACAAATTTACCCGGCAGGGAGTACGTACTACCTACAACGTGGGCGTAATCGGCGGAGGTACTTCGGTCAATGCCATACCCTTTGAGTCGTACATGCAGGTAGATATGCGTTCCGAAAGTCCTGAGCAACTCAACGGCATCGATAAGCTGTTTCAGGCGGCCGTACAACGGGCTTTGCGCGAGGAAAACGCCATGAAACGCCTGGGGGCCGATCTGACCGTAGACATCGAGATGGTAGGCGACCGCCCTTCGGGAGGCATTCCCGCCACCAGTCC
>CATMVR010000310.1 GCA_950075905.1 uncultured Persicitalea sp.
CGGGCTCCTACGTCTGGTCGGGCAACGCCCTGCCCCTGCCGATGGTACGCTTCGGGCTCCCGGAGTTTACCCCCGTGCCCTTCACCCGGCAGTGGCTGGCCATCACGGGCTTCTACGCCGACGGCTGGTTTGAGCCCGGCCGCCCCGTCACGAGCGAGCTTAAGCTGCACCAAAAGCAGCTCTACGGCCGGCTGGGCCGCCCCGGTGGCCGCCTGCACCTCTACGGGGGCTTCAACCATCAGGTGCAGTGGGGCGGGCGCTCCCCCTACTTTACCGTCGACGGACAAATGCCCCGCGGCTTTACCAACTACCTCTACGCCGTTACGGGCATCAAGCCCAAAGGGCGCGTGGGCGGCGGCTTTGGATTTGACGACGGCAATCGGGTGGGCAACGCCCTGGGTACCATCGACTTTGGCGTGACCTACGATACGCCCGGCTGGAACTGGTTTGTCTACCGGCAAAATATCTACGAGGACGGCTCCCTCATCCGGCTTACCAATATTAAAGACGGCCTCAACGGCCTCCGCCTCCGCCGCAAGGGCGCTACCGACGCCTCCTTTACCATTCGGGAAGCCGTGTTTGAGCTACTCTACACCAAAAGTCAGGGGGAAGCCGACGTCGGGGTCCTTAACCCGGGCCGGGACAACTATTTAAACAACGCGCAGGTCCGTGACGGCTGGTCGTACTACGGTCGGGGCATCGGTACGCCCTTTATCCCGCCCACCTCTCAGACCGTCTGGAAGTTTCCGCCCTACGGCGACTCTTTTACGAGTAACAACGCGGTATGGGTCCTGCACAGCGGGCTCCGCGGCACCCTGGGCGAGCGCCTGCGCTGGCAGAGTAAACTCTCGCTCTCCAGCAATCAGGGAACTTATGACCTTCCCTTCCCGGACAAAATTTACCAGTTTTCGGGCCTGCTGGCGCTCGAAGCGCCAGTTGCCTGGCTGGGCGGCAGTACCCTGCGGGCTTCTTTCGCCACCGATCAGGGCGGACTTTACCCGTCCAATACAGGGCTGATGCTCAGCCTCCGGAAAGAATGGCTATAATTCCCCCTACCAAGGGGGGACATAGGGAGAGTAGGTGCACTACTCTCCCCACTTAACCCCATTAACCCCTATCATATTGCTCAGACTTACCAAACTCTTCCGTTACCTTTTCGTAGTACTCCTGCTCCTACCCGCCCTTGTCGATGCCCAATCCTTTCGCTACCAGCTCGAAGGGCAGGCGTTGCTCAGCCCGCCGGGGCAGCTCCCTTTTTGGCTGCGGGCCAACCAACATCGTAGCGTGCCGCTGCCGGGTCCCGGCCTTAGCCTGCTGGGGCGGATGGCCCGCGACTACGACACCACCCGCCACCGGCTGCTCGATTGGGGCGTAGCCCTCGAAGGCCGCGCCAATGCCGCCACGCAAACACCCCGGACCAACCTGCTTCTGATAGAAGGGCACGCCAAGGTACGCCTGGCGATGCTGGAACTACGGGCCGGCCGCTCCCGCAATCAGATGGGACTCGTGGATACCCTGCTCAGCTCCGGTTCCATGGCCGTTTCCGGCAACGCGTTGGGCATTCCGCAGGTACAGCTCAGCATCCCCGAATTTTACCCTATTCCCTTCACCCGGCGCTGGCTGGCTATTAAGGGGAGCGTGGCGCACGGCTGGGTGGGCGTCGTCCCCATCAGCAACAAGCGCGGCAGTGAAGCCCACACCTACTTCCACCAAAAATCGGTGTACCTCCGGGTAGGGCGCCCCGAAAGTACCCTTCGCCTCTACGGGGGCTATAATGATCAGGCCTTCTGGGGCAGCGAGCGGCAGATTTTTGAGAGCTTCATCCTTACTGACTGGCAGAGCTTTCAATCCGTTCTCTACGGAAAAAACTGGGCCGGCAGCAAGGTGGGCAACCACGTAGGTACCCTGGACGGTGGGCTGGAACTCGACCTGAAAAACGTACGCCTGTTTGCCTACCGGCAGCAAATCTACGACGTCGGGGCGCTCTACTACCTGGCCAACGTGGCCGACGGGCTCACCGGCATCAGCCTGACCAATAAAAATAGCGCTCCTGACAAGACACTCTCCTGGAAAAAGCTGCTCGTAGAAATGGTTTACACCAAGCATCAGGGAGGTAAAGTTGGGAGTACCCCCACCCCTTCGGGATCCGAACGCTACTACAATCATTATTTATATTCACAGGGTTACAGTTACCAAATGCAGGCGCTAGGAAATCCACTTTTAACCCCGGCGCACGAAGCCGAATCGGGACAAAGCTCCCTGCCTGCCAACTACTTCATCAACAATCGGCTTTGGGCCGTTCATACCGGACTGACCGGGCAACTTCTCGGCTGGGAGGTGCAGGCCCGGGCCACCTACTCCCGAAATTTCGGCACCTACGAAACAAGCGGGCAAGCCTACCAAGGCGGAGGCGGGAAACTTGTTTTTCCTTCGGCTCCCGCCTTTATTCCGGTGAACCAATTTTCCTCCCTCCTCTCGGGCATGCACTATGGCCCCTCTACCCGATACTGGGGTGCTTCTCTGGCCTGGGATCAGGGAGGGCTGCTCAAACCCTCCGTGGCCCTCCTGCTCAGAGCGGGCGTACGTCTATAAGGGTGCGTCTGCTTCCCCCTAAAAAAAAACGGACGGACCGTATACGTAATCCTGACCCAAAACAGTTTAAGTACGTAAGGTACGAGGGTTGTCCCGCGAGCACTTACAAAAGAGTGGCCTGGTTTTCGCTTCGTCCTAAAATAATTTTCCAGATACAAAAAATCTTGTTTAACTTTGCCGGCAATCTACTGTATTGCCCATACTTAGCGATAAGTAGATTGCAGCATTGAAGTGCGTATTGGTTCCCCACATCAGGGTAATCTATGTAGCCGAGGCGTTCGATTCCCTACTATACACCGCGTAGCCCCCTAACCGGGCTATCCTATCCAGTCTCAGGCTTTCTACCCTCCCTCCTCCGGGCGTGCATCGCAGTCCGGGGAAGCGAATCCGTACGCATATTCTTTTTTCGCGCAAACCGTATTTTTTTTAACAGTACCAAACCGGCACCCCTCCCTGCCGCCCTATGTATGGCCTACTTAGACCCTCACCCGGTCCCCCTTACGGCTCAGACCGCCGCGCACCTGCTGCGCCGCGCTACCTTTGGGCCTACCCCCCAGGAAATTTCGGACTTTACCGGCAAAACGGCCGAGCAGGCCGTCGACCTGCTGATCAGTAATGCCGCGCACCGCGCCACGCCGCCCCCGCCGGTGGAGATGGACGAAACCCGTCCCGACGCCGGGCAGCCCTTTCTGAACAAGCCGTTCGACGTGGATCGGATTGGCACGTATACCAACTATATCCAATACTGGTGGATCGGCCTGATGGCCGAGCAGACCGGCAAGCCATCGGTGCTGGAAAAGCTGACGGCCTTCTGGCAAAACCACTTTCCGGTTATTCGTTCGGCGGTAGATGACTACCGCTATATGGATCAGTACCTCCGCTTCCTGCGGGCCAACGCCCTGGGTAACTTCCGGCAGATGGTGGTGGGAATGACCAAAGATCCCGGCATGCTCATTTTTCAAAATGGGAACGAAAACAGCAAGGAACAACCCAACGAGAACTACGGCCGCGAGCTGCAGGAACTCTTTACCGTGGGACAGCTCAATTATGCCGGTGACCACAACTACACCGAAGACGACGTAAAGGCCGCCGCCCGGGTGCTCACCGGCTGGCAGGCAGTTAACTACCGCCAAGCCGGCACCACGTCCATCGGCACGGTCTTCACGCCGGAACGGCACGATACCGCCAGCAAAACTTTTTCTTCCTACTATAACAACACCGTCATCTCCGGTCGGAGCGGCGCTACCGCCGGCGAGGAGGAGCTGCAGGACCTCGTGGCTATGCTGCTGCGTCATCCCGAAACCCCCAAATTCATCTGCCGTAAGCTGTACCGCTGGTACGTCAATCCGAACGTTACGCAGGAGATCGAGGATCAGGTCATCGGCCCGTTGGCGGCCTTTTTTGCCAGCCCGGCTAACAACTACGCCATTGCTCCCGTGCTCAGGAAGCTGCTGACGAGCACTATCTTTTACGACGCCCGTAGCGTCGGGGCAATTGTGAAATCCCCCGCCGAATTTATGTTGGGTACCGTGCGCTGGCTGGAGCTACCCGTACCCGATCTGACTACTGACTTCGCAGCCTTCCAAAAGATGATGGGGTACCTGAGTTCTTCCATGACGGCGCAGCAGCTGTATTTTTTGAACCAACCCTCGGTATTCGGATCCCTGCCCTACTACCAAATTGGCTACTCCAAAAACTGGATCAACGGCACCACCCTGGGGCTGCGGGGGGCGCGCAGCGATGGCTTCGTCCAGCCCTGGCTGGAGGTAAAGCCCGGCTATATGCTGGGTATGGACATCCTGGCCAAACTCCGGGCTATGCAGCCCAACTTTCCCGACGTAGCCGGTACGGCGGCCTTGACCTGCGAGCAGGTACTGGCCGAATTTTCCCGCAACCTGTACGCAGTACCGCTTACCACCGCCCAAAACGATTTTTTGATCGATAAAATCATGATGATGAACAGCAGCCCGCGCACCACCTGGCAGTTTGAGTGGAACGCCTACCGCTCCGATCCCACGAATACTAATCGACAAAACACCATTCTCTGGCGCGGCCGGGCCCTACTCAAGTACATGCTCCGGATGGCGGAGTATCAGGTGTTTTAGGAGCTGTTAGGTTGTTAGCTGTTAGCTAAGTAGTCATGCAAAAATAATTACCGCAAAGACGCGATAGACGCAAAGATGTAAGTTTCTAATTATCAAATCTTTGCGCCCTTGCGTCTTTGCGGTTAAAATATAAACTAATTCTGCACAAGTACTTAAGTAGCCACCAGTTATTAGCTAATAGCCATTAGTGCTTTATAAATAGCTGATTATAAATTAATTATAATTTTTTTGCCAAAAAAATTATATAAACCATTTCAGCGTACGTACTTACAGGTTACACCTTGAAGCCAATAAATTAACAAGCTAACGGCTAACAAGCTAACAGCTATATACTTATGAAACGAAGAGATTTTCTTACCGCGGCATCGTCCCTGATGCTTCCTATCATGGTGGATGGCTTTGGGGTGAAGTCCCTGGCCAAGGGCTCGGCGCTGGTGCAATCCCTGAAAAATACGGCGGCGCTGCACGGCGACCGCATCCTGGTGATTGTGTACCTGGGTGGTGGCAACGACGGCCTTAATACGGTGATCCCCCTCGAGCACTACTCCGCCTACTACAACCTCCGCAGCAATATTGCCATTCCCGAGAGCAGCGTGCTCCGGTTGGCGGGAAACGCCGAAACCGGTTTGCACCCGGCCATGACGGGCCTGCGCAGCCTGTACGACGAAGGCAAGCTTTCCATCATTCAGTCCGTTTCGTATCCCAACCCCGATCAGTCGCACTACCGGTCCACCGACATCTGGATGACCGGCACCGATGCCACGCAGTACGCGTCCTCGGGCTGGGCCGGACGGTACCTGGATGGCCGCTTTCCCAACTACCCCCAAAACTACCCCAACGCGGAAATGGAAGATCCCTTGGCCGTGCAGATCGGCCCGATCAGCAGTACCACCCTGCTGGGTCCGGGCAAAGCCATGGGCATTACTCTACAGGACCCCAATGCCTTTTACCAACTGATCGGGACACCCAATAGCTCGCCGCAAAACGAACTACCCTCCTATGATGCCGGGGAGCTAATCGGGTTCATCCGGCAGCAGCAGGTGATGACCGTCGGCTACGCCGCCGAAATCAAAGCCGCCGCCGACGCCGGCACCAACCTCGCGACATATCCCGACAGCAGCGCGAAGAACGAATTGGCCGAACAGCTGAAAATCGTGGCCCGCCTCATTCACGGGGGATTGAAATCCAAAATCTACTACGTGGAGCTGGGGGGCTTTGATACCCACGCCCTGCAGGTAGGCAACCACAACCTGGAAGGCACCCACGCGCAGCTACTCAAAAAGCTGTCAGATGCCATCGCCGCTTTTCAGAACGATCTGAAATTGCAGGGAACCGAAGACCGGGTGCTGGGCATGACCTTCTCGGATTTTGGTCGCCGCGCCAACTCCAACGCCTCCAAGGGGACCGACCACGGCGTCGGGGCTCCCCTGTTTGTGTTCGGCACCGGCATGAAACGGCAGCTCGTGGGTACCAACCCCGACCTGGTGAACGGACTCCTGCCCGTGGCCCCCAAACCCTGGGAAACCAACCGCGACATCAAGATGCAGGTGGATTTTCGGCGGGTTTACGCGGATATTCTGAACGATTGGTTCGGTACCGCCAAAGCCAGTACGGATACCGTCCTCTTCAAAAACTTTTCCACCACCTCCCTTTTTTCC
>CATMVR010000311.1 GCA_950075905.1 uncultured Persicitalea sp.
ACTGGCAATAGCAATGAACCCGCCGTGATGGCCGCAATGCTCAGGACCAGATTCACCAGACCGCCGATGTGCGGTACCACCAGGGCAATGCCAATGGCTACCAGCCCGAAAACGACCGTCATGCTGCGCCCCACGCGTACCTGCACTATTTCACTGGCGTCGGGAGCGATCAGTTTTTTATAAATATCGTTGGTAAAAACCGCCGCCAGCATATTCAGCAGCGTGTTGGCGGTACTGGCCGTGGCGGATACCATCGCGGCCAGCATCAGGCCCACCAGCCCGGCGGGAAGTACCAGCTGCGCCATGAGCATGTAGGCCCCTTCCGCTTCGAGGCCGGTGAGGTCTGGCCGGAGGGAGCGGAAAATCATGGGCGGCAGCATCCACAGAAAAGGGCTTACGGCATACAAACCCGCAAACAGGTACGCTACCTTTTTGGACTCGCGCGGGGTGCGGACGCTGGTATATCGCTGCACAAACGCCCAGCTACCCCCGATGTAAATAATGTGGTAAAGCGTAAAAGCCAGCGTAAACCCCAGCGTATACTCACCGTTGAAGACGTTGAAAAAATCGGCAGGTACTTTCTGCACAAAAGCCTCAATGCCGTCGGTACGTTCGAGCGCTAGGGGCACGAGGATCAGCACTGCCGCCAGCAGGATCACAAACTGCAGCACATCCGTAACCAGTACCGCCCACAGGCCACCCATGGCCGTGTACAAAATCACCATGATACCCAGCGCGATGATGCAGGTTTCGAGCGAAAAGGGGGTAGCCACGTACACCAGTTTGCCCACAGGGTACAGCACCCCACCGATGATGAAGAGTGTTACAAACGTGAGCAAGTAGGTAAAAAACTGCTGTACCCGCGTCCCCAGCCGGCGGCCGATGTACTCGGCGGCCGTCATGGCGTGGGTGCGTTTCCATTTGGCGGCAATGAACCAGGCCGTTACCAATCCACCGATGCACATCGAAAGCTGAATAGTGATAGCCACAAACCCCAGATCATAAGCAATGGACCCCCACACCACAAAGGTACCCGCCGACAAAAAACTCATGAACAGCGATAACCCGCTTACCCACCAGGGAGCGGCTTCCCCGGCGGCAAAAAAGGATTTGGAGTCGGTACCCGTTCGGGAGAAGGCCAGGCCCACCACCATCTGGAATACCGCAAATACGGCCATGACTATGAAATCGAGTTGTTGCATATTGGTTTTCGGCAATCAGCTTTCGGCGGTCGGCTTTCGGCCGGGCGGCGTTCCGCTTTCGTTTTTTTTTGATTTTGATTTCTTTAAACGCAAAGAGCGCTAAGTTTTAAAAATGAGTTTCGCGGAGGCTGCTACCCTCAGACTGACATTCTCTCAATCACTCATTCACTCAATCACAATTATTTCCATCCCCCACGCGGGCAACTGTTTTTTCAACGGCTCTTTCCCCTGGGGAGTTAGTGTGAATTCCGTCGCCTGGGCGCGGTTGTTGAGCAGGATGGCGAACTTCTTTTTTCCATCTACGGCCTCCGCCAGAATATAGTCAATGGAGGGGCTATCTACCTTTACCCAGTCTTCGTTGATAACCAGGTTGGCCTTTTGGCCGTTGACGGTACCGGGTGCAAAGCCATAGGTCTGATGCGGGCCTACCTTGGGCGTGACGAAGCCTCTTGGGAAAGATACCTTTCCTTTCGAGCGAAGTTCAGCCTCAGAAAGCAGGTAATCTGTGATCCAGCCGACCTGCCACCAGGCGTGGTGCGGATACGGACCCGCGCCCCGGTTCATGGCCTGCCAGTAGTAGGAGGCTACGCTGGTTTTGGGATCTACAAAGGCATCGCGCCCCACGGCAGCGGCCCGGGCCATATCGGCAAAGAGTACCTCACCCGTCAGTTCGTACATACGGATGAACATACCCGCGTGGCTGGCCAGCTGAATGGGCCCGTGCCGGTTGGCCGAGCCGAAAATACCGCCATGCTCAAAGCTCAGGCCCGCCTGGGCAATCTCCCAGTCTTCGCGCGGCGTACCATTCACGGTCTTTTGTTCATGGCTAGGAATAGGGTGTGTATAGATGGAACTCGTATAGATTTTGGCTGCTTTGATGGCCGCCTCTTTATAGCTCTCATTTTTGGTTATATCATACAGATCCAACAGCGCCTGCGCCGACTGCCCGGTGGCGAAGTCGGGGGCGTAGCGGGCGTCGCCGCATACCCCCAGGAAGCTCCCCCGGTTAACGCCATTTTTTACAAACCAATCGGCCCCCTTTTTGGCGGCGGCGAGGTACTTCGGGTCTTTCAAGATACGGTACGCGACGAGCAAGCCGTAAAACGTAGGGCGGTAGTCGGCGACATCTTCAAAAAGCTCTTCCTGAGTTTTGTGGTCATAGGCTACCGACCAGCTGCCGTCGGGCTTCTGCCAGCGGAGCAGGTTCTCGGCACCCAGCCGGAGACGTTCTTTGAGCTTCTGGTTGTTAGGTTCAAAGAGCAGCATATTGCCTACATCCAGCATGATGTAGTAGGTGACGGCCATCGGTTCGATCACTTCCCCCCATTCTTCCACAAACTTCTTTCTCTTCGCCAGGTAGTACTGCCCGGCGGCGGCACCCTGAAAGAATCCGGGTTCGGTATCCTGCTGGGTGAGCTTGAAATTGAGTGCGTAGGGCAGCACATTGTCCATCAGGGCCGGGTCTTTTGTGGCGTTGGCCAGCATCCACATCGCGCCGTAGTCGGAGTTTTTCATGGCGTCCTTGTTGGAACCCACTACGCCACCGAGGTACGACTGCGCCCCGATTTTTAGCCCCTCGTATTCCTCAATATTCCACATAGACGTCTTGGGGTCGGTGAGGTAGTGATGCATCTGCTCGATTCGACTGGTAAGTGATTGGCTACTCTGCCGGAGTTCAAGTCCTTCTTTGAACTGGTAAATATCATAAATCGCGTGTTTCAGGGTTTTGAACCAATCCCCATCCACCAGGCTATACCGAAAAGAATACGTCAGGGGTTGGTTGGGCTGGCGCTCAGAGGCGTACTCGCCCAGCACCGGGTAGTAAAGTGTGGGCGACAGAGCACCTTTGCGGTTCATGTGCGAGAGGCCAACGCGCCAGTCGGTCTGGGTAATTTTATCCTTCGCCCAGGGGTCGCGGGCCAGGCTGGGCTCGGGAATCACCGCCAGCGTCACGCCGCTTTTGGTACTCACCAGCGGAGCCAGGGTACTGGCCGTGCGCTCGCGGTAAACGGCCGGCAGCTTCGGCACGCCGAATCCGTAGGCGTAGGCTTTGGCAAAATTGTCCTGCATGTAGTTGCCCTGAAAGTAGCCTGGCACCGACGCCCAGCCCATTCGGGTCTCGGCGAGGGTGGCTATCGAAGGGCTGGCTACCGAAAAGTACCCCCCTTTTTTTGGAGTGAGGGTCTGAGTAATGACTACGTCCGTGGCGTACTTTTCGTCGAGTTTCCAGTCGGTGGTGAGGGTAGCTACATCGGTTTCCGAAGTAAACTGAATGTGATTCTTTCCCATCTCTTTACCTGATGATGGAAAGAAATGGTAGGCCTTGCCAGCCGTGTTCAGGGCCACGGCGGTAGTGCTTTCCTGCCACTGCTCCTGCTGGTAGTGGTAGTTGTCTTCCGGAAATTTGCCGCCGGTGCTTTTCTCAAAGGTTCGGGCGGCCTCGGTAGAGGGTTTTTGCTCGGAAAACAGCAGGGTGTACTCGCCCGAAGGAGTAAAATCGGTGTTCCACTTATTTCCCTTTTTCACGGCAAGCTTTTGAACTTGCCAGCCCTGGGGCGTCTGCTTCCAGACAATATCTACCTGCTCGTTTTTGAGTTTTATTATTTGACCGGACTGGGCGAACATTAATGGCCCTGCAAGCAATGTGAAAAAAAAGGGTAGAATTCGGTATACAAGCTTGATCATGTTCTGTTCTTTGTAAGGTACCGCCCCGCCGGGGCTTATTGATTCTTGGTTTACATATACATACTGAGGTATTTCCCTGCAACGGCCAACCGTCGCTGGGGCTATTCACAACGTAAAGCATTTTTCTACTTCATATTTTTTCCAAAGCGTCAACCCCAGCCAGCTTGTACTTCTGCAGCAACTGGTAGTTGGCCGCCGAGAGCTTGATTTTTTTCTCAATCAAATGATCAATCATTTTCTGGATTGCTTCCCTGTCATTATCCTTGATAATCAATGCAATGATTTTTTGATTTTGGATACTGTTGCGATCGCTGATGTGCGTGAGGAGCTTACTGCTCAGTTCCGGTTGCAGGGGTACTTTTTGTAATTTACTCAATGCCGCTACCTGGGTATAGTACGAAAGCGAATCGTAGCTTTGGACCAGAAAATCCTGCATCGCTTTCCGGGCAAATAATTTTTCAGGGATTTTCTCGACGGCGTTCTTTGGAAAGTACCCCTTCCCCGTTCGGATCAGCCCGATAATTTCCGGCAAATTTTTCGCAAACTGCGCCTCGGACATATGGTCGATGAGGTAATAGGGAGCGTAGGGCGAGTCATACCCCATGATTTTTACAATCATCGGCTTGTCGAGTTTCCGCTGGGTGTGCTTACGGATTGAGTCTACCACGGCACCGTTGGCGATGTGCCAGAGGGTGTAGCAGGTGAATAGCGCACCTTCGATCACTTCGTCTTTGATGGCCTCGATCGTGGCCCCGGAGTAGCCATCAACGGTGTCCTCCGCTTTTACCACAAGTTTTTCCGCCGCTAGACCCGTAAAAGTTAGGTCATGATTGGTCAGGATGCTTTGGAGTTTGGCGTAATCGCCCAGCGTAAACGGTTTGTGGTCCAGCTTGGTCAGCGGGTCGTAGGGCTGTACCTGAAAGTCAATAAACTCACCGATCAGGTTCCAGTTAAACACCACGTTCACGTTGTAGCAGATGCCCTCTTCGCATACGGGGGCCTGGATGTTGGCAGAATATTTCTCCAATTGGTCGCCCCAGCGTACCTCCTGCACCCCAAAAGAACCCCCATTTTTCGTTGCTATTTCAAAGGCCGGGCCGGGCCTGTTCACCAGATACGTGAACAGACCGGTAAGACCCATCAAAACAGAAACGACCAACTTCATTTTACTACCTCCATTAGGGTGCCTCCCAGGTTATAATCCTGATCCTTCGGTAAATTTGGATTACCTACCCCTTCGATCATCATCGCTTCCAGCTTGGGGAAATAATTCTGGTACAGGCCGCGAGGCGTGGTTTTCTCTTCCTTGCAAATGGCGGCAGCCATACCCAGTACTTCGCCCATCATGCCCGTGGTACGCATGAGCCGCGTTGTGCCCAGGGCTACGTGGGAAACGCTGATGTCGCGGCCCGCCATCATAAGGTTGTCGATGTTTTTGGAGTACAGGCAGCGAAACGGAATGGGATAGGGATAAATCTTGATGTGCTTGGCGATGGACTTGAAGGCCGCGCCAGGGAAAAGTTTCGAGTTTTCAGGATCGGGATAGTGGAGGTCGATGGTCCAGGAGGTAGGCGCGGTGCCGTCGGGATACACGCGCTGGTCGGTCAGGTCCTGCTCGATGAGCACGTAATCGCCCTTCAAGCGCCGCGATTCGCGCTTTCCGGCTACATAGGCTACCCATTTGAGGGCGGCATTGGCAAATTTTTCCTTGTTTTTTGCGTGGTTTTTGAGGTACGACCAATTGGAATAAACCGCCAGCATGCCGTAATCGCGGATTTGCTCAAAATCCAGCGTCATGTCCAGCCCCATGCCCGTTTCCCACTCCCAGTCGCCCTTGGTGATTTCCTCAGCTTTGGCTTCGTCCCAGGGCAGTCCCCATTGGATGCTCGGGAAAGAAACGGGATGATCTTTTTTCTCTGAAAACCATTGAACCGAAGCTCCCATCGTCAGGTTATCGGCCACTTCGGGTGCCGTTTTTTCACCGTAGACATCGCGGCTTTCGCGTCCGGTCATGTACTCGGCTCCGGCCAGGAACCCGATGGTACCGTCGCCGGTACAATCGGCAAAAAGGGGCGCTTCAAAGTACACCTTCTCGCCCGTTTCGATGTTGGTGGCGTATACCTTTTGTATTTTACCGCCTTTGGTGTCCACTTTGTTGGCGTGGTAGTTCAGGAAAAGCGAAATATTAGGTTCGGCCATTACGGCTTTCAATTTCTTTTCATCTTCGTAGTATTCTTTGGGCTGGGCGTTGCCTCCCTCCGACGGACCGATTTCGTTGACGAGGTTGCCCAGCGCCGGGTAGGGTTCCAGGTTAATCCGTCCGCCCAGGTGTACCCGCACCTCGGAGCTGTTGTTGCCGCCCAAAACGGGACGGTTCTGGATCAGGGCTACTTTCACACCCTTCCGGGCCGCTGAGATGGCCGAGCAGGTA
>CATMVR010000312.1 GCA_950075905.1 uncultured Persicitalea sp.
TCCCACCGATGAGCATGCCAGCCATTTGCATGTTGAGCAGGACGATACCTTCGGGCAGTAGCTGGTCGCCGACTACACCGAGCTCTATGAGGCTGGGCACCCGTACCACACTAAACAGGAAAAGATCATACATATCGACCAGATAGCCCAGGGCGGCAACCATAACAGGCACCTGAAGCAATTGTGAAATGACCGAAGGTTTGGAGGAGGTCTTTAACATTGATGAAGATTTTGGTTAAAGGGTTCAGGTTTGGTTAAAGATTCAGGAAAGTCAGAAAGCCGTTAGTCCAGTATTGCACCCTTTCAGGGCTAGCTTAGGAAAGTTAGAAATTTTATTCACTCATTCACTCATTCAAAATTAAATCAAAGCCTGTCGATCAGCATACCGCCATCTACATGGATCACTTGTCCGGTGGAGTAGGGAAAATCCCCCCGTACCAGCGAGGCCACGGCCTTGCCGACGTCTTCGGGCGTACCCCAGCGGGGTTGCAGCGCCATGCCACCGTCGAAGAGCTGGTCGTACTTGCTTTGTACTTTGGCGGTCATATCAGTGGCAATGACTCCCGGTCTTACCTCGTACACCGGTACTCCAAATTCGGCCATTTTAACCGCAAAAAGCGCGGCCGTCATGGCCAGTCCTGCTTTGGAAATGCAGTACTCACCCCGGTTCACACTGGCTACCGTTGCGGATATGGACGTCACAAAGACAATGCTACCCTGAAAGGCCGGATCGGCTTCTTTGGCGGCGGCCATACGGTTGGCCACGTCCTGGGTCAGGAAGAAAGGTCCTTCGAGGTTGGTGTCCATCAGGTCGCGAAAACTTTCGGGCGTGGTGTCGAGCAGATCCAGGCGTTGCTTGGGGGCAATGCCGGCGTTGTTCACAAGCACATTCAGGCTACCCAGTTCCTGGTAGGCATGATCCAGAAATCTTTTACGATCCTCGGCCGAGGCAATGCTACCCTGGCAATACACCACTTTTACTCCCATAGCCCGCAATTCGTTCAGAGTTTCCTGTACCGATTCTTCCGGACGTACGCCGTTGATGGCGAGATCGTAGCCTTCCCGGGCCAGGCACTGCGCTATACCCAGGCCGATGCCCCGGCTACCGCCGGTAATGAGTGCTGTTTTTTTTCGGCGGTCGGCGGTCGGCTTTTGGCTGTCGGCTGGGGATGTTTGAGATTCTTGTGTCATTTCTTTAACTGGTTTTCCAGGGTTTAGACAAACAAACCTGTCAGGTCTCAAAGACCTGACAGGTTTAAAACGTCATTTTATTAAAGCTCTTCAATATCTACCCAGCAGCGTTTCTCCCAGCTTTCGATGCCTTTTTCGGCCAGCTGCACGCCCTTGGCTCCTTCTTTCAGGTCCCAGGGGAAAGGCGTGTCTTTGACGATGTGTTTCAGGAAAAGCTCCCACTGCGCCTTAAATGCATTGTCAAACAGCTCCTGCTCGGGTACCTTGGCCCAGCCATCAAAGAAATCAATGGGCTGAGGAATGTCAGGATTCCATACAGGCTTAGGCGTGTTGCCATAGTGCTGAATAACGCACTCGCGCAGACCGGCTACGGCCGAGCCCTTGGTACCGTCTACGTGCAGCGTCAGCAGATCGTCGCGGCGCACGCGGGTAGTCCAGGATGAGTTGAACTGGGCAATCACGCCGCCTTCCAGCTCAAATGTAGCGTAGCAGGCGTCGTCGGCCGTACACTTGTAGGGGTTGCCCTGCTCGTCGATGCGCTCTTCAATGTGGGTGGCACCCAGGCAGGATACCGCCTTTACTTTCCCAAACAAATGATCGAGTACGTAGCGCCAGTGGCAGAGCATATCCACGATAATGCCACCGTCGTCTTCTTTGCGGTAGTTCCACGAAGGACGCTGGGCCGGTACGGTATGACCTTCAAATACCCAGTAGCCAAACTCACCACGAACCGACAGGATTTCACCAAAGAAATCATTCTCCATCAGGCGTTTCAGCTTCAGCATGCCGGGCAGCCAGAGCTTGTCCTGTACCACGCCGTTTTTCAGGCCGGCTTTGGTACAAATTTCGTACAATTCCAGCGCTTCTTCTACCGAGGTACCCGTGGGTTTTTCGCAGTAGATGTGCTTACCGGCTTCGATGGCCTTCTTCACCGCTGCCGCCCGACGGCCCGTTACCTGGGCGTCGAAGTAAATCTGGTAGTGAGCATCGTTCAGTACCGAATCCAGATCGGTGGTGTACTTTTCTACCCCCGAACGGGCGCAGAGTTCTTTTAGCTTGGCCTCGTTGCGGCCCACCAGGATGGGATCGGGCATGATGACCTCGTCGGCCGAAAGTTTGACGCCGCCCTGCTCGCGGATGGCCTTGATAGAGCGCAGTAAGTGCTGGTTGGTTCCCATACGGCCGGTAACGCCGTTCATGATAATACCGATGGTATGTGTTGTCATTGGTTTGGCAATTGGCTTTCGGCGGTCGGCCGTCGGCTTTTTAGGTGAATGTTAAAAAAAAATTAGTTCGTTATTTCTTATTGCCCGCAGGCAGTTTTCTGTTTCCTGATTATCAAGAAAATTTACTGAGAAACGTCAATTGAACATAAAGCTCCTCAAAGCCGATCGCTGACAGCCGATAGCCGACGACCTCAGACTTTTTCTACAAATGAGTTAGTGATTTTTTTCAGGAACTCGTGCTGATCGGTGGCCCAGTGGATATTGGAGAAAATCTCTACTTCTACATAGCCATCAAAGCCGGTGGCATCTACCCAGCTACTGATTTTTTTCAGATCAATGCAGCCTTCGCCCATCAGGCCGCGGTCGTTGAGCAGGTCGATGGTGTTTACTTTCCAGTCGCAGACGTGGTAGGCCAGAAGGTTGTTGTTGGCACCGCAGCGCTTGATTTCTGCTTCCAGATTAGGCTCCCACCACAAGTGGTACACATCTACGGCGATCCCAACCAGAGCTGAGCCGATAGCTTCGGCCATGTCGTTGGCCTGGGCCAGGGTATTGATGGCCGAGCGGTCGGCGGCGTACATGGGGTGCAGGGGCTCAATGGCGAGCTTTACGCCCAGTTGCTCCGCCAGGGGCAGGGTAGCCTCGATGCCTTCCCGGATTTGCGCCCGGGAGGTTTCCAGGGGCTGATCGGGCGAAGCACCGCACACCAGTACGATCAGGGGTGCGCCCAGTGCCGCGGCTTCCTCGATCAGCTTTTTGTTATGGTCGATGGCCTTGGCGCGTTCGGTGGCGCTGGTATGGGGATAAAACCCTCCCCGTACGTAAGACACCACGTCAAGGCCGTTTTTCCGGATCAGCTCACCGGCCTGCGCGTGGGTCATGCCGGTGACAGCATTTTGCCACACGCTGATGCCTTTTACTCCGGCGGCCGCGTAGTGGTCCACCGATTCGGCCAGGCTCCACGGCTTGGTGGTGATGGTATGTATGCAGCAGCGGTCTAGATTCATTTTTTTAAGTTCAGAGTTCTTAGTTGAGGGTTCAAAGTTCTGCTGGTTTGCGTCTTGTACTGGTTTGCGTTTGTAACGCGAACCCTTGTAATGCGCGTTTAAAACGCGCGCCTCATCGGTTCGCGTTACAAACGCAAACCAACTTGTAAAGTCACAAACGCAAACCAGCTTGTGCAAACCAGCTTGTGCCGATTACCGGCTGCCGACCGCCGACAGCTTTTCAACCGCTCCCAAATACGAGTAGTACGGCGCACCCTTATTGATACGCTGCAGGTACAGCGCTACCTCGCGGGCGTGGTAGTCGCCCCACATGCTCGACTCGCCGCAGGGTACCTTCTGTCCTTCGGGGATGTAGTCCCAGCCGTTGGGCTGATGGTACACTGAGTGCAGAATCAGGCCCTGATGCTCGGGGTCAGTAGACAGGTAAGGCTCAGTAAACAGGCTGTCCAGTACCGTCAGGCCGGCCTGCCAGTAGCGGTTGCCGTCTTCGGTTTGTCCCTTATCCTGCAGGTACTTGCCCAGGCGCAGGAGTCCCTGCGAGCCAATGGCCGCAGCGGAGCCGTCAACGGGTTCAAATTCGTTGTAGGGGTCGGAAATACGGGTGGTGTAGTCACCCAGTTTATGGATTTGCGGCGCGCCGGTATCCCAATAAGGAATGCCGTCGGCGGCGGTATTGGCTATGTAGAAATCGCAGGTAGCGCGGGCGGCTTTCAGGAAAATAGCCTCCACAGCCTCACGACCGCCGAAGGGAGCGAGCTCTTCGTCGGAGAAGTACGCCAGGGTTTCGAGCTGCTCGGGGAAGCCTACCATGGCCCAGGCCAGGCCGCGGGTCCAGGTGGTAAAGCCCGAGAAGCCCTGCTGTGAATTGGGGCAACGGTAGTTGCCGTCATTTACGTTGAACACGCACTCGTGCGCGGCGCGTCCCCACACATCGTAGGTATCGCGGCCTTCGCCGTAAAATACGGAGTACTTTGCCGTAGAAATAGCGTGCATGATGCCGCGTTCCAGCAGGCTGGTTTTGAGGTCATTTTCACCCATGAGGCTATGGCCCAGCAGGTGCGATACCATCAGGGCGCGCACCGAGCGGATGGTATCCACAAAGAGCGAGTGCGGACCGTTGAAGGAGTAGATATAGCCGCCTTCCTTGATCGGAGTCCAGCGTTTGGCCTGAACGGAGCCGGAGATTTTGAGGGCAATCTCGTAAAAGTTGCGCTCCCACTCGTTTTCGGGCAGGCGTCTTTCGTTCATGAGCCGTACCAGGTTGCCGTAGGTACTCACATTGTTGAAGCCGTGGTCGTGCACGCCGAAGTGGCCCACGTGTGAGGCCATTTGCTGCACGGTATGGGCTTTGGCGGCTTGCAGGAACTCTTCGTTGCCGGTGGCATCGTACTGCAATACCTCGGCGCCGTAGCGGAAACCTTCGGTCCATTCGGTCCAGCCGCGGGGGGTGTACTTGCCCTTTACGGTAAATACGGGAGAGCCTTTGGCGGGGTCGTACTCCTTATTAATCAAGTTGATTTTTTCGCCCGAAAGTTGCCACAGGCGGTCGAGTTTGGGCTGTAAGTCAGCGGCTGTAAGGTCTTTTTTAATATGCATAACTGCGCGATTGATTCCTCAGGGAGGATTTGTTAAGGTAGTTGGGTTTGTGTTTAGTCTATTTTTTTAGGGAAATGTTTTTTATTTAGGACGGGCAAGGTGCCGAACGCGGCCCGGCCGCGCGGCGGACCGCCCGTACCACATTTACATGGTAGTATTCAGGTTAGTTGTTTTGGACAGAACAAAGATAGAACAGCAAAAAAGGAGCAACAAGGTACAATTGTGCTAGATTATGGCACTTTTCCGAACAGAAGCGCGGTATTCGCTGGGGGTAAGGCCGGTTTTGCGCTTGAAGATGCGGCCAAAGTAGGAGGGATCTTCCATGTGCAGCGTGTAGGCTATTTCTTTGCTGCTCATGGAGGTAAAAACCAGCAGGCGCTTGGCTTCCAACAGTACTTTGGTTAGCAGGTACTCGCCCGCCGATTGGCCAAGGTACTTCTTGACGGATTTGCTCAGGTAGTCAGGGGAAATATCGAGTTGGTGGGCGTAGTACTGCACGGCGTGCTGCTCGCGGTACTGCTTGTCGGCCATTTCCTGAAAATTCAGCACCAGCTCGGGCACGGAGTAGGAGGTTGACACCCGCACGAGTTCGTTTTTCTGGGCCAGAATGGCACTCTTCTGCAGCAGAATACCGAGGTTTTTTCCGGTGAGCTGCGGGTCGGTGGGGGAAAGCAGGAAATCGGCCGCCATGTTTTCCAGTAGGTTACGGAAGTACTTGCGCTCGCGCTCTTCGAGGGGGACAACAGGCTGCCGCTGCGAGGGCCGGAAAAAAGGAAAATGAGCAAGCCCCGGACTTTCGGGATTATAGAAGGAGAAGAAATCCTCCGAGAAGGCCACAATGTAGCCCTGGCAGGGGCTCTGAAACTGCAACAGATGTACCTGCCCCGGCATCAGAAAATGCAGGCCCGCCCCCTGGATCGGGAAAGTCTGAAAATCTATCTCGTGGTAGCCTTGCCCTTTCTCGATAAAGAGTATTTCGAAGTAGGTGTGGCGGTGGGGAGCGTCGGTGGGCAGGGGGGGGATGGGGAGCGACGCTTCGTTTTCAATCTGCTGGCTATTCTTGAATTGAAAAATTTTCAAAGCAGGGATGTACTGCTTTTCGGATGTAAGCTGATGGGTGGGTATGCGTTCGTTCATTTAAAGGGAATTTCGCTTCCGCAAGCGGGTCATTTTTCGGTATAGCCACCAAATTAGCAGCAGAACGGCAACAAAGGCAAAAACAGGTAGAAAAATAGCGACTCCCGATAAACCAAAGGCGGCCATATTTTCGGCGGTAGATACCACAGGATTGACCAGC